>JAYUYY010000456.1:0-2074 GCA_043752225.1 Sandaracinaceae bacterium
CGCGCTGCAGTATGGGCGCTATGGCATCCCGATCTGGGAGCTGATCGAAGAGGCCAACCTCGGCTTGATGCTCGCCGCTCGGAAATTCGACCCAGAGCGCGGCACCCGCTTCGTCACGTACGCCGGCTACTGGATCCGGGCATACGTGCTCGACCTGGTGGTGCGGTCGCGGACGATGGTCGGCGCCGGCTCAGGTGCGCTGCGCTCCAAGGTGTTCTTCCGCTTGCGCCGTGAGCGCGCGCAGATCGCGGCGCGTGAGCCCGATCCGCATCGCCGGCTCGAGATGCTGGCGGAGCGCTTTAACGTCGATGTCGATCGCGTGCAGAGCATGCTCACCCAGATCGATTCGCGGGATCTTTCGCTCGACGCGACGGTGCGCACGGACGGCTCGCTCACGATCCTCGATACGCTGCACGACACGTCGACCGATCAAGAGACCAGCTTGATTGCCGAGGAGCAACACACGCTCACCAAGCGCGACCTCGGTGGCGCGATGGAGACCCTCGACCAACGCGAGCGGTTCATCATGGAGCAGCGCGTGCTCGGCGATGACGAGGTGTCGCTCGCGGAGCTCGGCCGCAAGCTCGGCATCTCGCGTGAGCGAGCGCGTCAGATCGAAGCGCGCGCTAAGCGCAAGCTGCGCAAGCACCTCGAGTCGCTCGAGCAGGACGCGGCCGCGTAAGCAGCGGAGCGAAGCTCTAGAACGCGCCTTCTGCGCCGATCGTAAGATCGAGGTGGAAGAGCAGATCCGGGATCTGAATGTCTATCTCGGGCGAGCCGAACACGCCGAAGTTGGGCATGAAGCGGTAGCGCACCGTGCCGCCCAAGTTGACGCCGATTGGACCGCTCACCGCGTACGGCGCGTCGTCGGTGTTGCCGTCGGCCGGAGGTTGCGCTTGGATTTGGCCGATGGTCGCGCCGACGAAGGGCGACAGCATCAGGCCTTTGGACTTCGGCTCGGTGAGTAGGTACTCGCCGCGCGCGCCGAGCAGAATGCCGGCGAGCGTTCCTTCGCCCGAGCTGAATTGGAAGCGCAGGATCGCGGAAGCAGCGATGCGCGGCGTGATGAAGTAACCGACGTTCAGACGCAGCGCGACCTGCGGCACGAAGCCCGGCGATTTCATGCGCACGCAGTAGCGGGATGGAAAGAGATCGTCGGGATCGCTGCTGGCAGCGAACTGTGCAGGACCGGTCTCGATGCCGTCGCCGGAGCACTCGCCACCGAGCGCGCTGATCGCGTCAAATGAATCCGCGTCTGGAACCCAAGCGGTAAGCAGCGCCTCGCTCGGTGTGCCCGGCTCGGGAAAGACGAGACTGCCGCTATTGGTCGCCAGGTAGCCGGCGGGATCCGGGACGAGCTGGCCGTTCAACGGACCGCCATCGCCGATGAAGACGCGCGCGTCCGGTGCCGGGCGATCCGCTTCCATGCCTGGCGTCAGATATGACCAACCAGCGGCGAGTCCGAGCTGCACGAACCAGCGCTTGGGCTCTTTGGTCTCGGGCTCGTCGATGTCTTCGAACGTGCCGGTGCCTTCGTCGTACTCGGGCACTTCGGTGCTGCCCGAGCCGATCAAGCGGCAGCCGTTGTCTTCGTTGCACTCGAGGCCGCTCTGGCAATCGGTGCTCGCTTCACACGCGTCATCGATCGCTGCGGTGCCTGCCTTCTTACAGCCCTTCAAGCCGGGCGGACATTCGCTCGCAGCGCAAGAGCTCGGTGATGTGGCTTGCGGCAGCGCCGGCTCGGCCTGCGTGCGCGCGCTGACGATCGCGACATCGATCGGCTGCGCTGCGCTGCCCGCTACGCCGACGATGGCGCCGGCCTCGTCCTGCGCCTCGATGTAATAGGAGAGCTTCGGCTCCCAGACATCGTTGCAGCTTAGCTGGTAGGCGAAGCCGCTCTGGTATCGATACATCGACACCGACTTGAACTGCTCCATCCCGACAGCTTTGTAGAAGAGCAGGATCTTGCTCGCGCCCGCGAGCGCATGCACTTCGGCGTACAGGGGCAGCGGCGTTTGCGCGAGCTGCTCGACCGGTGCGACATGGATGATCGCTTGATCGGGCGGCGGCCGAA
>JAYUYY010000457.1:0-5564 GCA_043752225.1 Sandaracinaceae bacterium
GTCGGTCGCGCGGCGGCGCGCGGCGAGGTGTCGCTGCTGATCGCGTCGGGCCCGGAGATGAGCGCTGCAGTCGCAGCGGCGCGCGAGCAAGCGCAGCGCCTCGGGTTGCCGCTGAAGATCGAAGCGCTCGATGACCCGCAGGCCGTTGCCGCGCTCTTGCTCGCGCAGCTCACGGCGGATGACGTGGTGCTCGTGAAGGGCTCGCGCGGCATGCGCATGGAGCGCGTCGTGGATGCGCTGCTCAGCCACGCCGACCCCGCAGGAGGCCGCGCGTGATCTATTACCTGCTGTACCCGCTGCACGTGCACGACAGCCTCTCGTTCTTGAACGTGCTGCGCTACGTGCCGTTCCGCGTCATGGCCGCGACCATGACCGCGATGCTGCTCACGTTCGGGCTGTATCCGTGGTTCATCCGCAGGTTGCAGTCGCGGCAAATCGGCCAAGTCGTGCGCAGCGACGGGCCGGCTTCGCACTTGTCCAAGGCCGGCACGCCGACGATGGGCGGCGCGCTGATCTTGCTCGCCGTGATCGGCGCAACCGTCTTATGGGCTGATCCGCGCAACGCGATGGTCTGGCTCACGACCGCGGTGACCGCGCTCTACGGAGCGGTCGGTTACGCGGACGACGCGCTCAAGATCTCGCGCAAGCACAGCGGTGGGCTCTCGATGCGCGCGAAGCTGCTGCTCCAGTTTCCGATCGCGATCGCGGTCTGCGTCTACCTTTGGTACGGCGATACCGGCTTGCCCGCGGACTGGCTGTCGATGCGCGATCGGCTCGCGATCCCGTTCCTCGCGTTCCAGAAGCACCCGGTCGAGATGTCGAGCGGGCTGTACGTCGCGTTCGCAGTGTTCGTGATCGTTGGCACATCGAACGCCGTGAACCTCACCGATGGGCTCGACGGGCTCGCGATCGGTCCGGTGATGATCAACGCCGGCACGTACCTGGTGCTCGCGTACCTCTCCGGCTTGACCATCTTCGGTTACGACATCGCGCGCTACCTCGACATCCCGTCGCTGCACAGCGCGAGTGAGCTCGCGGTGTTCTCGGGCGCGATGGTCGGCGCCGGCATGGGCTTCCTTTGGTACAACACGTACCCCGCCCAAGTGTTCATGGGTGACGTCGGCGCGCTCGCGCTCGGCGGCGGTCTCGGCATGCTCGCCGTGCTGACGAAGAACGAGCTGCTCTCGCTGATCCTCGGCGGCATCTTCGTGGTCGAGGCGGTCAGCGTTCTGGGCCAAGTGTTCGCGTTCAAGGTCTTCGGTCGCCGCATCTTCTTGATGGCGCCGATTCACCACCACTTCGAGAAGAAGGGCTGGGCCGAGCCCAAGGTCATCGTTCGCTTTTGGATCATCTCGGTGATGCTCGCGATCGCGAGCCTCTCCACGCTCAAGCTCAGGTAGTTATGGATGTAAAAGGCCAAAGAGTGCTTGTCGTCGGGCTCGGTCGCAGCGGTGTCGCCGCTGCGAAGCTGTTGCTCGACCGCGGCGCGCGCGTCGTCGGCAACGACCTGCGCTCGACCGATGCGCTCTCGCCCGAAGCGCGCGCGCTGCGCGAGCGCGGCGTGGAGCTGGTGCTCGGCGAGCACGACACGCAGCTCTTTCGGCGCGTCGACCGGATCGTAGTCTCGCCCGGCGTGCCGCCGTTGCCCGCGCTCGAAGCCGCCGCGTCGGGTGGTGTGCCGATCATCAGCGAAATCGGCCTCGCAGCGAGCTTCGTGAAGGGTGCGATCGTCGGCATCACCGGCACCAACGGCAAGAGCACCGTGACCGAGCTGGTCGGCGAGATGTGCAAGCGCTCCGGTCGCTCGACCTTCGTCGGCGGCAACCTCGGCACGCCGCTCTCGGAAGCTGTCGGTACGCCTGCCGCGTATGGCGCGGGCGTGGTCGTCGTCGAGCTGTCGAGCTTTCAGCTCGAGCGCGTGCCGGGCTTGCGCGTGCATGCCGCCGCGCTCCTGAACATCACCGACGATCACTTGGATCGCTATCCTTCGCTCGAAGCGTACGCGGCGGCGAAGGGCGAGATCTTTCGCAACCAGCAAAGCGATGATGTCGCGGTCGTGCCGTTCGGCGATGCGCGCTGCGAAGCGCTGAGCGCGATCGGCAGCGGCCGCGTGCTGCGCTTCGGCGGCGCGCTCGGCGCGACCGGCGCTGACGCGCGGATCGAAGCCGGCTGCATCGTCGATCCGATCAGCGGCGTATCGCTGCCGGTGAACGAGCTCGGCATCACCGGCCAGCACAACCTTCAAAACGCGTGCGCTGCGATCCTGCTCGCGCGCAGCGTTGGCGTCGAGCGCGAGGCGATGGAAGGCGCGCTGCGCGACTTTCGCGGCTTGCCGCACCGCATGCAGCACGTGCGCACGCTCGCAGGTGTCGACTACTTCGACGACTCCAAGGCGACCAACGTCGGGGCGACCGTCGCTGCGCTCGAAGGTCTGCAAGGCCGCTCCGGTCGCGTGATCTTGATCGCCGGCGGTAAGGACAAAGGCGGCGCCTACGATCCGGTCGCCGCGTGCATGCAGAAGGTCGGCCGCGCCGCGGTCTTGATCGGCGAAGCTGCGCCGCTGATCGAGCGCGCGCTCGCCGGCTTGAAGATGCCTGTCGACCGCGTCGGCACGCTCGAGGAAGCCGTGCAGCACGCGCGCTCGCTCGCGCAGCCCGGTGATGCCGTGCTGCTCGCACCGGCGTGCGCGAGCTTCGACATGTTTCGCTCGTATGCGCACCGCGGCGAGGTCTTTGCCGAAGCGGTGCGCTCGCTGATCGAGGACGCCGCGCGCAAGGGTGAGGGCCAGCCATGAAGCTCTTCGTCGATGCGCACGGCGTAGCCGGCGAGAACCGCCGCCGCACCGCCACGCCTGAGTCGGAGCAAGAAGAAGCGCCGAAGCGCGTCGGATTGCGGGCTCGATTCGCGGCGCTGCGCAACGGGATCAGCGCCGCGTTCAGCTGGGCGCGCCGCGGTGATCCGACTTGGCCCAAGACGATCGGCGGCGCCGACGGCGTCTTGCTCGCGGTGTTGGTCGCGCTGGTCGCGTTCGGCGTGGTGATGGTCTACAGCGCGAGCGCGGTGCTCGCGTACCGCAATTTCGACGATGGCCAGCACTACCTCGTGCGCCAGGGCATGTATGCGCTGGTCGGCGTGCCGTTGATGGTCGTGATCGCGCGCATCGACTATCACCGCCTGCGCGCGTTCACATATCCGATCCTGCTCGCATCCGTCAGCTTGCTGGCGGTCACGTCGTTCGGCTTCGGCAAGACCGCAGGCGGCGCCGCGCGTTGGATCAGCGTCGGCCCGGTGCACGTGCAGCCCGCGGAGATCGTGAAGGTCGCGTTGATCTTCTGGCTCGCCTATTCGCTGTCGAAGAAGGCCGAGAGCATCCGCACGTTCAAGGTCGGCTTTCTGCCGCACGTGCTGGTCGCGGGCGTTGTGATGGTGCTGTGCTTGAAGCAGCCCGACTTCGGCAGCGCCGTGATGATCGGCCTGGTCACCTTCGTGCTGCTGTTCGCCGCTGGCGCGCGCGTGGGCTACTTGCTCGCTGCGGGCATCCTCGCGCTGCCCGGCATCTACTACGCGATCGCCGGCACCGAGTACCGCTTGCGGCGCATCCTGGCGTACCTCGATCCGTTCGAGCACCGACAGACGGCGGGCTATCAAATCGCCGAGTCGCTGATGAGCTTCGGCGCGGGCGGCGTGACCGGCGTCGGGATCGGCGACAGCCGCCAGAAGCTGTTCTTCTTGCCCGAAGCGCACACCGACTTCATCAGCGCGATCGTCGCCGAGGAGCTCGGCTTGATCGGGCTCTCGCTGCTGGTGATCGCATACGTCACGATCGTGCATCGCGGCATCCTCGCGGCGTTTCGCGCCGCGGACGATTACGGCACGTACCTCGCGGTCGGCCTAAGCCTGTTCGTCGGGTTGCAGGCGTTCACGAACCTCGCGGTCGCCGTCGGCCTCTTGCCGACCAAGGGGCTCGTCTTGCCGTTCATGAGCTACGGCGGCTCGTCGCTGCTCGTGAACTGCGCGGCGATGGGCGTGCTGCTCAACGTCTCGCGTCCGCGCGAAGGCGGCCCTGTGTTCGAGCGCAGCAGCACCAGCAGCAAAGCCAGCAAACGCAACGTAAGCGCGCGCAACACGCGCATTTCCGAAATCAGATCGGGAGGTGTCGCATGATGAAGCGCATTCTCGTCGCCGGCGGTGGAACGGGTGGGCATCTCTTCCCGGGCATCGCGGTGGTCGAAGAGCTGCGGCGCCGTATGCCGGAGCTCGACGTGTTGTTCGTCGGCACCGAGCGCGGGATCGAAGCGCGCGTACTGCCCGCGCGCAACGAACGTTTGCTCGCGCTCGACGTGCGGCCGCTGGTCGGCCAAAGCGGTAAGAGCCTCATGCGCAGCTTGTCGGTGCTGCCGAAGTCCGCGCTGTCCGCGATGGCTTGCGTGCGCTCGTTTCGCCCGGACGTCGTGCTCGGGCTCGGCGGTTACGCCGCAGGGCCGATCCTGCTCGCCGCCGCCGCGCAGCGCGTGCCGACCGCGCTGCTCGAGCAGAACGCTCAAATCGGTCTCACCAACCGCGTGCTCGCGCACACGGTCGATCGCGCCTACCTCACGTTCGAAGAAACGCTGTCGAGCTTTGGTGCGCGCGGTCGCGTGCTTGGCAACCCGGTGCGTCGCGCGTTCGTCGACGCAGCGCGGCGCGCCGTGCACGACCCGGTCGGTGTCGAAGCGCGTGCGCGCACCATCCTCGTGCTCGGCGGCTCGCAAGGCGCGCGCAGCCTGAACACCAAAGTGCCGGCTGCACTCGGCCGCGCCGGCGTGCGTGCGCTCGGCGTGCGCGTCGTGCATCAAACCGGCGCAGGGCTCGGGCCTTCGGGCGCGAGCATGGTCGACGAGGTCGCAGCGCGCTACGCGCAGCTCGGCATCGACGCGCAGGTCTTGCCGTTCATTGATGACGTCGCGTCGGCGTACTTGGACGCGGCGCTGATCGTGGCGCGCGCGGGCGCGACCACGCTCGCCGAGCTGTGTGCGATCGGCCGCGCGTCTATCCTGGTGCCGTATCCGCATGCGGCCGCCGATCATCAAACCAAGAACGCGCTCGCGCTCGAAGCCGCCGGCGCGTCGATCGCGCTGAGCGAAAACAACCTGAGCGAGGTCGCGCTTGCCGATCACGTGCAGACGCTGCTCACGCATCCCGAGCGCCGCCGCGCGATGGCCGATGCCGCGCGCCGCCGCGGCCGGCCCGACGCGGCAGCCGCGATCGTCGATGATCTTCTGGCGTTCCTCGGCATGCCCAGCGACAGCGCGCCCGACCCGCAGGACACGGACGATTCCGGATACACCGGCAATCTCAGCGAGTCCGCGAGCCGCTCTTCGTTTCCGCCTTCGCAGGGCGTGCGCCGCAAGGCCAAGGTCCGGCGCGCCGAGTTGCGCATCCGAACCGTGGGTGCTTCCATCCCCGCCGCCGATTCGCTTCCGCTTTGAGCTCGAGAGCGGCTTACGTCCTCGAAAAAATCCTCACAATACAGGAAGTACTGTTCCGGTTTTTTCTGCGGGCGCGCTCGCTCTCGCGCCCAAATC
>JAYUYY010000458.1:0-2071 GCA_043752225.1 Sandaracinaceae bacterium
GACAAGCCAGCTACGAGGAGTCGTACTTGTCCGGGCACGGAAGCCATCCAGAAACGCGCGAAAACGCTAACAGGTAGAAACGACGAGGGTCAACCGCAAGGTGACAGACTTGAAAACGAGTAGCGAGCTTGTAGACGGATTTGTCTGCTCCATTGACACGCAGCCGCAAGGCGCCTAGCGAGCACGGCTATGGATGCCGCCCTGGCCGCCGAGCTCGCGTCGATCATCGAGGGTGCGCGCGCGCACCTCGAGCGCGAAGCCGATCTCGCGGCACCTGGCCTGCCGGTTGCGGCCGCGATCGAGCGGCTCGCGCAACACGCGGCGGCCGCACGAAGCCAAGCCGCTCGGGTCGAGCCCCAGCTCGCGGACGTGCGCGTACCGGCTGTTGTTGCCCCCAAGACGGTCGCGCTCACCGGCGACAAACACAGCGCGCTGCTGCAGCTCGCGACCTCGGCCTCGACGTGCACGGATTGCGAGCTGCACGAGAAGCGCAAGCAAAGCGTGTTCAGTCGCGGCAACCCGGATGCCGAGCTGGTGTTCGTCGGCGAAGGACCAGGCGCAGAAGAAGATCGCCTCGGCGAGCCGTTCGTCGGGCCAGCTGGGCAGCTGCTCGATCGCATGATCACGGCGATGGGCTACGCGCGCGACGAGGTCTACATCTGCAACGTCGTGAAGTGCCGGCCGCCGGAGAACCGCACGCCGCGTCCCGAAGAGGCCATCGCGTGCGCGAAGTACTTGGTCCCGCAGATCGACCTCGTGAGGCCGACGCTGATCGTCGCGCTCGGGCGCTGCGCGGCGGAGAATCTCGGCGTCGCGCCGCCCGAAGGCTCGTGGCGCGGACGCTTCGGCAGCTACCGAGGTATCCCGGTGATGCCCACGTATCATCCGGCTTACTTGCTGCGTAGCCCGGAGCAAAAGCGCGTCGTTTGGGACGACCTCAAGCTCGTGATGCAGCGGCTTGGGCGCACGCCGCCTGAGCGCAAGAGCTGAGGATCCAGCCCGCGCGTCGCAAGTTTGCTCTCGGGCGCGGGTCGCAAACGTTGGCAGCGCAGGGCGCTAGGGACTAAATTCGAGCGCGCGAGGCGACCGCGGTAACCGCGATCGAGCAACATGAGGCCGATCCTTCAAGAAGACGACGACGTGGTGGGCCTTCCGGCTACGGATGGTGACGCCAACGAGGTGCCGACGGGGGCCAACGATGCGAGCCCGTTCGACGCCGACGAGCGCGCGAAGCCGGGCCAAGAGGAGAGCGAGACGGTCGGGCTCGACGCGGAAGCCGGCATCGATGAGCCGATCGATCCGGAGCTCGATGCCCAAACGCTCGCTGATGAAGGCACGAGCCTGCTCGAAGGCAGCGAGGCGGTCGGCGCGCTGAGCGGCGACGAAGACGACGACATCGATGAAGGCGAGGGCGCCGAGTACGGCTGGACCGACGAGAGCGAGCCTTCCGATGAGCAAAGCATGTACGACGGCGCGCTCGAGCTCGAGCCCGAGAGCAGATTGCTCGACGACCGCGGCGAAGAGGGCTTTGGCGACGACTCGCTCGGCTCCGAGCTCGACCTGTCCCCGCTGCCGCCGCTCGACGAAGCGGAAGAAGCGCGCGCCGAGCTCGACGAGCGCAACAGCAACCCGCCGCCACCTCCCGCTTCGTCTCCAACAGACAAGGGCGCGCAAACACCAGGACACCTCTCGCCTTTGACGCGGCGCAGCATGCCGAGCGGCGCGCCGATCGCGCCGAACGCGGCGAGCATCGCTGCGAGCGCCGGCTTCGCAGTCGTATCGCCGGCCCAGGTTCGACTCGAAGTGTTGCAGCGCAGCGGCCGTCCGCTGCGCGCGCTGACCGCGGCGGGTGCGACCGGGCTCGCGTGGGATGGCTCGCTGCTGGTCACTGAGCCCGGCGACGTGCGGCCGCAGCGTCGCTACGCGGGCCCGGATGTGATCTCGGGCTTGTGCGCGATCGAGCTCGACGCTGGGAAAGGCCTTGAGGTCGCGTTGCTTACGCCCGACGCGCTGCTGCGTTCGACCGACGCGGGCCGCACCTTCAGCGCGCGCAACGATTGGCCGGCGACCT
>JAYUYY010000459.1:0-5552 GCA_043752225.1 Sandaracinaceae bacterium
CGCGCTGTCGGAGATCGAGATCGTCGTGCGGCTCTCACCGCTTTTGTACACGCGCTTGGCGTTCGAGACCTGCAGCGCGCCCATCTTCTCGGTGCGCCCATCGAGCTCGCGCGCTGCTTGCAAGCCGCCGATCGAATCCGGCAAGAACTTCGCGAGCTGACGCCAGTTGACGACCGGACCGCTGCCCGCCGCGAGCGCTTGCATGCCGGCGAGGCCCTTCGCGATCTCGATTTGCTCTTTGACCTGCTTGGGATCTTTGCCCGCAGCCAGGTCCGCTTGCGCCTGCTGCTCCGCGAGCTTGCCCGCGGCTTGCGCGCGCTCGCCGGCCTTCCGCAGGCTCGACGTCATCTCGGCGACCGACTTCGCTGCGGTGACTGCGTTCGCTACGTCATCGCGTTGCTCTTGGCAGGCGGCCCCGAGCAGCAGCGCGAGCATCAGAATCGAGAGCTTGCGAGTCATGGTGTTCCCTCTCCGACCTGAGTGACGAATGCTTTGTAGCCGAGCGACTGCAGCGCGGCCTGCACGATCTCGGCGCTCGGCACATCCGCGCTGAGCGCGATCATGCACCCGCCGCCGCCGCCGCCTGTGAGCTTCGCGCCGAGCGCGCCGGCCTTCACCGCGGCGGTGCACATCTCTTCGAGCTTGGGCGTAGACAGCATCAGCGTGAGCAACAGCTTTTGGTTCAGCTCCATCAGCTGACCGACCTTGTCGAGATCGCCGTCCTCGAGCGCGGTCTTGCCGTTGTTCACGATCGCTTCCATGCCCGCGAAGATCTGCTCGACCTTCTGCGGGCGTTGCGAATGCTGGCGCGCGACCGACGCGACCGTCTCTTTGGTCATGCCCGGCTCGCCGCTGTGCCCAATCACGAGCTGGATGGGGCGAGCGAGTCTTACAGGTCTAAGTGGCTGGCCTTTAATATATAAGGCGACGCCGCCGGCGGCCGCGAGGGCGGTATCTACGCCTGACGGATTGCCATGGAACACGCGCTCGGCGTGCATCGCGACCTCCGCGATCTCCGCAGCCGTGCGCGTGATGCCGAGCGATCCATCGATCGCGCGCACGATAGCGACGCTCAGCGCAGCCGAGCCTCCGAGGCCCGCGCCCGACGGCAGCTCCATCTTCACGCGCACGTGCAGCGCAGGTGTCGTGTCGTACGCGCTGAGCAACGCCGCGAACGCTTCTGCGAGCTGCGCATGCGGCGCGAACGATTCGCTGCCCGCCACCACCGGCTCGATGCTCACGCCCCACGGCTCAATCGACAGCCTTGGGGCGCTCGCGGGCTCGACTTCAGCGGTCGCTCCGGTCGCGAGCCCTGCGGCGAGCGCGGGCTTGCCGTACACGACGCCGTGCTCGCCAAATAAAATAACCTTGCCGCCTGCACGCACCACGCGCGCATTCATAACCCAAGCTCACTTCAAAAGTCGCGGGTGAGGTTTCCGCGCGCTACAATCCGCGGGCTTTGCAGCACCCACATGCCCACATGAAAGCTCCTCAACTCAGCGGCTGGGGCCGCACCTTCGTACCGGGCCAGGAGCAGCGCTCCGAGGATCTCGCCGCGATCACGCCCGGCGCGACGCTCTCGCGCGGCCTCGGTCGGTCGTACGGCGATGCGTCGTTGCCTGCGCAGGGGGTCGGCACGGTCGTCGGCACCACGCTGGCCGATCGCATCTTGGGCTTCGATGACGCGACCGGCGTGCTGCGCGCGGAAGCCGGCATCTGCCTCGCTGAGCTCAACCGCATCTTCCTGCCGCGCGGCTTCTTCACGCCGATCACGCCCGGGACCAAGTACGTGACGCTCGGCGGCATGGTCGCCTCCGATGTGCACGGCAAGAACCATCATGTAGATGGGACGATCGGCCGCCACGTGCGCGCGATCAAGCTGCGCGTTGGCGACGGACGCGTGATCGAGTGCTCGCGCGAGCACGAGCGCGCGCTGTTCTTGGCGACGCTCGGCGGCATGGGCCTTACAGGTCACATCTTAGAGGTCGAGCTGGTGTTCCCGAAGATCCCGTCGCCTTGGATCTATCAAGAGGTGCATCGCGTCCCGAACCTCGACACGTACCTGCGCATGCTCAAGGAGTCCGGCGAAAAGTGGCCGTACACGGTGGGCTGGATCGATACCGTTGCGAGCGGCGACAAGCTCGGCCGCGGCATCTTGTTTTGCGGGCGCTGGGCGGAGCCGAGCGAGGCGCCGGCCGAGCTGCCGAAGCCGGGCTTTGTGATCCCGATGCCGCTCGAGCTGCCTTCGATCGCGCTCAACCGGTTCACGATCGGCGCCTTCAACACCGCGCTCTACACGGTTACGCCCAAGCACAAGATCTCGATCACCAGCCCGGACAAGTTCTTCTATCCGCTCGATCGCATCCGCAAGTGGAACAAGATGTACGGCAAGCGCGGCGTGACCCAGCATCAATGCGTGTTGCCCAACGAGCACGCTTCGAGCGGTGTGCGCGCGCTGTTCGATGCGATGCGCCAGCACGGCGCGTGCTCGTTCTTGACCGTGATCAAGGATTGCGGCGCGGAAGGCGAAGGCATGCTGTCGTTCCCGCGGCCCGGCATCTCGGTCGCGCTCGACATCCCGATCCGCGACAACATCCAAGCTGTGATCGATGCGCTCAACGCGGTCGTGATGCAGTGCGGTGGCCGGATCTACTTGACCAAGGACGGCTTCACGCGCGCCGAGCACTTTGCCGCGATGGACCCGCGCGTGCCGGACTTCTTGGCAGTGCGCCGCCGCTACGATCCGCAAGGCACGCTGCGCAGCGCGCAGAGCGAGCGCATGTTTGGAACCGGAAAGTAGAGCTTGATGAAAGCGATCGTTCTAGGCGCCACCAAGGGCATCGGGCGCGCGATCGCGCGCCAGCTCGTCGAGCGCGGTGATGACGTATTCGTGCTCGGTATCGACACCGTCGAGCTCCAGCACACGGCGACCGATCTCGAGCAACGCGGCGGCGGCAAGAAGAAGGTCGGCTTCGCGCTCTGCGACATGGAAGATCCGAAGTGCTTCGAAGGCGCGCTCGATGCGGCCGACAGCGCGCTTGGCAGCTTCGATTGCGTAGTCGTCACCGCGGCGCTGTTCGGCACGCAGGAACGGCTCGAAGCCGACATCGCGTTTACGCAGCGTTTGCTCACTGTGAACTTCGCCAACACCGTCGTGTTCTGCGAGCGCGCGCGCGTGCGCTTGCTGGCGCGCGGCGGCGGCACCCTGTGCGCGTTCAGCTCGGTCGCGGGCGATCGCGGTCGCAAGCCGGTGATCTTGTACGGCGCGAGCAAGGCGGGCTTGGCCGCGTACTTGCAAGGCTTGGACCACAAGTTCAGCTCGCAAGGCTTGCGCGTCGTGTGCGTGAAGCCCGGTTTCGTGAAGACCTCGATGACCGATGGCTTGCCGCAGCCGCCGTTCGCGGGCGAGCCCGAAGGCGTTGCGCGTGACGTGATCGCGGCGATGGATCGCGGCAAGCCGGTGGTCTACACGCCGCGCATTTGGCAGCTGGTGATGCTGGTGATCCGCTTTTTGCCGCGCTTCGTGATGCGCAAGATCGGCTTCTGACGCGCGCCGCGCTCCCCTAATTGACAGCTTTCGTCGCGCCGGAGCTCCCTTGCGGGTCGCGCGCATGAATGGTGGTCGTGCTCTCGGTCGTGCTCTCGCTCGTGCTCGCGTGGAGCGTGAAGAAGAACGTCGCGCCTTCGCCGACTTTGGCCTCGGCCCAAATGCGTCCGCCATGCCGCGCGATCGCGCGAGCCACGGTCGCGAGCCCGATGCCGGTGCCTTCGTACTCGTGAAACGCGTGCAAGCGTTGGAAAGGCCCGAACAGCTTGTGCGCGTAGGTCATGTCGAAGCCCGCGCCGTTGTCGCGGATCGAAAACACGGTTTCATCGCCGATCTGCGTGCAGCCGACCTCGATTCGCGCAGCGCTCACCTTCGAGCTGAACTTCCACGCATTGCCTAGCAAGTTTTCGAGCACCAGCCGCATGAAGCGGCGATCGGCCTGCGCCACGAGCCCGCTCTGAATCACGACCTCCACCGCGCGCTCTGGGCTCGCGATCCGCAGCTCGCTGACCACGCTCTCAGCCATCTCGCAGAGATTAAGGGTCGCCGGCTTGAGCTCTGCGCGCTGCAGCTGCGCGAGGCTCAACAGATCATCGATCAGCTGACCCATGCGCTGTGTGGCGGCGCGTACGCGCGCCAAGTAGTGACGCGCGGTCCCATCCAAGACGCTGTCGTAGTCGGCGAGCAGCGCTTGACTGAAGCCGTCGATCGCGCGCAGCGGCGCGCGCAGATCGTGCGAGACCGAATAGCTGAAGCTCTCGAGCTCGCTGTTGGCCACGGCCAACGCCTCCGTGCGACTCGCCACGCGTTGCTCGAGCTCGCTGATCAGCTGTGCGTTTTCGATCGCCAGCGCTGCGCGATCGGCGATGTCGCGCGCGAGCGTCAGGTCGTCCGAGGTGTAAGGAGGGAAGCTCGTGCTTCGGACCAGGTTGATAACGCCGATCACGCGACCGCGCAGCGTCAGCGGCACTCCGAGCACGCTGCAGGCTTGCATCTTTTCGAGAAACGCTCGGTACGAAGGCTCGGCTTGCGCGGCGAGCGTCGCAGTCGGGATGAATGGAATGAGCAACGGCTCACCGGTCGCTGCGATGCGTCCGCTCATCCCTTGGCCGATCGCTTGGGGCACCTTGAGGATCACCGAGCTCGCGAGCTCGAGGAGGATCGGATCGGCGTGGTACACGCTGCCGGAGCGCTCGAGCGCGAGACCGTCTTTGGCTAGCAAGCGAATACCGCAAAGCTCCCCGAGCTCTTCGCCGAGCTTGCGCGTGATCGCATCGAGCAAGCGATCGTAGTCGGTCGTGGAGATCGCGAACTCGCGCGAGCAGTCCGCGAGCACGTTCAAACGGGACACGCTTTGCTTGAGATCGTACTCGGCGCGGCGCAATGACGACGCGATGAGCAACGTGATGAAGCTGAGGACCATCGTGCTCGACACGACGAGCAGCGCGACGCCCATGGGTGTGTCGTACAGCCCCTCTTCCTGACCGCGCAGCCGCAGCCATCCGAGCACCACCGGAAACAGCATCAGCGTAGGCATCAGCCGACGCACCAGCGCGCCGGCGCTCGAGTCGCTCGTCGCAACCGCGATCAGCCCGAGGTTCGGCCGCGCGAGCAAACCCGCGAACGACGCCAGGATGAACGCGACCGTCGTGTGCAGCGAGACCGCGGCATGCGGGCCTGGCGCGTAGATCTCGCGCGCATCGTAGATGTAGCCGCACAACAACGCGAAGGAGACGCCCAACGCGATGAAGAACAACGCCTGACTGATACGGGCCTGCACGCGAGCTTGAGTCAGGGCCAACGCGCCACCGAACATCATGAGCATGCACGCAGACAGCGGCGACATACGGCCGGGCATCGTGTCCGCAGCCGGGTCGGGATGACTCGCGAGCAGCTCGTCGATGCCAAAGCTCGCGCCGAAGAGATCCTGGGAGAGTGTGAGCGCACCGATCAGCGCAATCGCGATCCCGAGCGCGGTGCGCAGGCGCGCGTGCTGGTCGCGTGC
>JAYUYY010000460.1:0-2067 GCA_043752225.1 Sandaracinaceae bacterium
CTGGCTTGGGTAGCGGAGGAGGAGGAGGTGGTGGCGGCGCTGGGACCGCGACCGCCACCGTCCCGGTCCCGCGCGCTGTGCCGTCAGCAGCACCATCGAGAAAGCCGCCGATTGGTCCGGTCTCCCCAGCTTCGGCAAGCGGTGCGTCGGATTCCTCCGGCTTCTCTTGCGGGACTTCGTCGGGTGGCGCGAGCTCGGGTCGTTTGACCTTAGGGCGCGGCGCGGAAGGCGGAGGCGGTGCAACCTCGACGACCGGCGGCGGTGGAGGCGGCGGCTCGGGTGCGACCGGTGGTGCGAACTCGACCTGGAGCAGCTCTTCCTGCGCGACGTGGCGCACGCTCGCGGTCGCGGCGATGATCGCAGCGCTCAACCCGCCGTACAGCAACACTGCGGCTGCGATCGAGCCGGAGAGACGCGCACGTGCTTGCTGCGGCCTTCCTTCGTCGCGGAAGTCGTCGAACATCTGCCCCGTTCGAGCGTACGACTCTCGCTACCGCAAGAGCGTTCTCGCATTTGCGAGAGCGCGCCGCCTTGGCAACAACGCGTTCTCCACCAACTCTTCGGCTGATAGCACCGTAAATCAAACGCCGGCAAGGGCCGCGTTCTTTTCGGGTTTGCCAGCGCGTGTTAGCAAACACGGCATGCGCGCGCACAACCTCGCTCGAGCTGTTTGCAGCCTCGTCATGCTGGCTTCGGTCTGCGTGAGCGTGCCAGCGGCGAGCGGGTGCTCACCCGGCAGCGCGCCCAGCGCGCAAGGCCCGAGCAAGCTCACGCGCGAAGGCGCGACGGGCACGAGCGGCGCTGCAGAAGACGCGCCGGTGACGACCGCGAGCGTCGAGCTGTTACCTCCCGGTCGCGACCCCGTGACCGTGCGCGTCGAGATCGTGCGCACCGATGCCGAGCGCCAGCGCGGGCTGATGTACAGGAAGCACCTCGACGCGGATGCCGGCATGCTGTTTCTGTTTGAAGCGCCGCAGCAGCTGACGTTTTGGATGCGCAACACGTACGTGCCGCTCGACATGATGTTCATCGAGCCTTCGCTGCGCGTGCTCGGCGTGGTCGAGAATGCCGAGCCGCTGACCGAGACCTCGCGCTTCGTGCCGGGCAAGTCGCAATACGTGCTCGAGGTCAACGCAGGCTTTAGCCGCGAGCATGGCATCGGCTCGGGCACTGCGGTTCGCTTCGTGGGTGTCGAAGGCTTTGCCGCATCTACCGGAGCGACGCAGTGAGCGTGTCGCGAGCGCGCTGCATCGCCATGCTCGCGCTCTTGAGCTGCGCGCTCGGCGCATGCTCCGATAAGTCGGACAAGTCAGCGGATGAGCCTGCTGAGAGCTCGCTGAGCTCGAGCAAGCAAGGCGATCAGAAGAACGACAAGCCCACGTCAGGCGCCACGCCGGCGGCGGACGACGACACCGACGTCAGCATCATCAAAGCGAAGACCAAGAACGGCGACGAGACTTCGATCGCGGTGAAGGCGCCCAAGGGCTGGACCGTGCTGCGCGCGCCGACCGGTCCCGATCCGCACGAAGGCAAGTTCACGTTGCGCGAAGCCAACGCAGGCTTGCCCAAGAAAGGCACGCTTACCGCGCACATCGAGACCAGCGCTGGCAGCATCTATTGCGATCTGTTCGAGCAGGAAAAGCCGATCACTGTCGCGAACTTCGTCGGGCTCGCGCGCGGTAAGCGGAAGTACTGGGACTCGAACGATCTCGCCTGGGTCGCCAAGCCTTACTACGACGGCACGACGTTCCATCGCGTGATGGCAGGCTTCATGATCCAAGGCGGCGATCGCACCGGCGCCGGCGCGGGCAACACCGGATACACGATCCCCGATGAGATCCCAGCGGGCGAGAAACACGATCGACCGGGGCTCTTGTGCATGGCGAACAAGCACGCCGGCTTCAACGAAGCGGAGTTCTTCATCACCGTGAGCCCGGCGCCGCACATCGATGGCCGCTTCACGATTTTCGGTGAGTGCACGCCGCTCAACGTCGTGCAGCAGATCGCGCGCGCTCCGCAATCCGGTAAGCCCGCGTTCAAGCCGACGACACCGGTCGTGGTGAAAAA
>JAYUYY010000461.1:0-5548 GCA_043752225.1 Sandaracinaceae bacterium
CCGCGTGGGGCGTGATGGCCGCCTCGGAACGCGCGAGCTCCTGGGTTAAATGCCGGAAATTGCGCGTAGCGCGGCAACATCCAGCAGCGTCAGGGATCGACCGTTCAGCTGGATCGCGCCCGCGCGCTGGAGCGCTTGCAGCTCTTTGTTGATCGATTGCCGCGTGGCCCCAACCATCGACGCCAGATCGCTCTGCGAGATCGCGCCGAGCGCGACCGCTGCCGTGTGCGCGCGCGTGCGCGGCTCCGCGCGTTGCTCCATGAGCCAGAGCAAGCGCAACACCAGGCGCTGACTCACGCTCTGCAAACCCATGCCCTCGATCACGGCGAAGCAAAGCCGCAGCTTCGCGGACAGCGCGCGTAAGAAGTGCGCCGCGAGCGCCGGTCGCTCGGCGAGCAGCTGATCGAAGCGCGCCGCGGGGACATGCAGGAGCTCGCTCTTCTCGGTGGCGCGCGCGTCGTGCGTGCGCGGCAAGTGATCGAACAGCGAGATCTCACCAAAGAACGCGCCGGGCTTGAGGTCCGTCAACACGAGCTCGCGGCCATCGGCGCTGGTCGTGCTCACCCGGATCGCGCCGAGCGTCAGCTGATAGAGCCCGTCGGCGAGGTCGCCCTTTTGGTGTACTAGCGCCCCTTTGCGCACCACGACGCGACGCGCGTGCTTGCGCAGCTCTGCTGCGACCTCTTCGGGCAGGTCGGTGAAGTAGCGCGCGCTCGCAGCCAAGGCTTGGGCGCTGCTCTCGGATCCTTGCGCGCGTATCGGCATTCGGCACGAGCATAGCCGCACCGAGCGCACGTGCGAGCTCAACATGGCTGCTCGGCGCATGGCAGGAACATCGAAGTGCCGCACGACGCCGCGATTCGAGCGCGCGCGATCCTCACCAATCGGCTGCGCTACGTCCTTCAGTGGAACGCGCTCGTGCGCCAAGTCGAGCGCGTGCGCAGCTGAGCCGTCGCGCTTCTCCACGCCCTACTCGGCTGCTCCGTCTGGCAAAGCCGCAGCAGCGCGCGGGGTTGCCAACTTTGCGGCATCCGCGTCTTGGATTTGCGTGCCGAGCAACCACGCCATCGTGCCCAGATCGACCGGCTTAACCAGGTGCTCATCGAAGCCGGCGGCGAAGGTCATCTTCTTGTCCTCGCGCTGACCATAGCCAGTTAAGGCTATGAGATAGATTTTCGGGTGCTTGCCGCTCGCCCGAGCTCGCCGCGCGAGCTCCAGGCCATCGAGCTCCGGCAGACCGATGTCGATGAACGCAGCCTGCGGCGCAAACTCCTCGATCAGCTTGAGCCCCGCGAGGCCGCTGTCGCACGACTTGCAATCGAAGCCCGCGCGCGTCAGCAACGCGCACATCACATCGCGGTTGTCGGCGTTGTCCTCGATCACGCCGACCCGCGATCCAGGCGTCAGCGTGGTGCCGAGCGGCTTGTGCTCCGCGATAGCCCCGCTCGGTGGTGAGGCGAGCGGGAGCTTCACCACCAGTTCGCTGCCTTTGCCTTCACCATCGCTGTGCGCCACCACCGTGCCGCCGTGCGTTTTGACCAGCCCGCGCACCAGCGTCAGGCCCAAGCCCAACCCGCCGTCGGCGCGGTCGAGCGTGCGCCGCGACTGCACGAAGAGATCGAACGCGCTGTCGAGCATGTCCTTCGGAAAGCCGACGCCGTCGTCGCACATGCGCACGATCGCTTCGTCGTTCTCGGGCTTCGCGTGCACGACCACGTGCCCGCCGCGCGGCGTGTACTTCGCGGCGTTGTTGAGCAGGTTCACGCAGACCTGCTGCAAGCGCAGCCGGGTCGCCGTCGACGTAGATCGGCTCGGCTTCGACGTCGGACGAGAAATGGATCCCGTTCGACTCCATCAGGCTGCGCGTCGCGTCGATCGCTTCGTGGATGACGGTTCGCAGATCGAACAGCTGCTTGCGCAGCACGATCTTGTCCTGCGTGACGCGGCCGGCGTCGAGCAGGTCGTCGAGCAGGCGCGCCATCTGTTGAGCTTGCCGATCCACGATCCGCATCAGCTTGCTGTGCAAATCCGTGCCGTTTGCGCCCTCTTTGAGGATCGCCATCGCCGAGACGATCGCGCCGAGCGGATTGCGCAGCTCGTGCGAGAGCATGGCGAGGAACTCATCGCGGCGGCGCACCGCGTCGTTGATCTTCTGCTCGGCCTGCTTCTGCTCGGTGACGCTGCGAAAGATGCCGATGATGCCGACGATCCGCGATGCACCGTCGGTGAGCGGCAGGCGCGACACGAGGTCCCACTCCACGGCTCCGTCGGCGAGCTCGCGGCGCTCGAGCTTGTAGTGCTGGGCTTCGCCGGTTCGAAGCACCACATCATCCTGTTGATGAACCGCCAGCGCGGCCGCGTGCGCGGGCAGCTCGAAGCCGGTCTTGCCCGCGGCTTCACGCGGATCGTTGAGCCCGGGGCGCTCGGCCATCGGCGGATTGGTGCGGATGAATCGGCCGCGCGCATCCTTGAAGTAGATCGCATCCGGAATGCTGAACACCAGGCTGTTCAGGAGATACCGCTCGTGGAACAGCGCATCCTCCGCGGCCTTCAAGCCGCTGACGTCGATCAACGTGAGGACCACGCCATCGACTGTGCCCTTCGCGCGATACGGCAGGATGCGCAGGAAGAACGGGCGATTGTGCCGATCGCGCAGCTCGCGCTCGACGCGCTCACCGGTCGCGAGCACGCGCTTGAGGTCGTCGTTCAGCTCGGGGTGATTGACCGCATAGGTGAAGGTCTCGATCGGCCGGCCGACGTCACCCGGGAGCAAGTTGAAGCTCTCAGCGATCTGCGGCGTGAACACTTCCGGATCTTGAGCTCTCGATCCAAGAAAATCGTGCCGATGTCCGTGGCCGACAGGAGGTTGTCCATGTCATTCGCGAGCTCGGTGAGATCGGCGATCTTGCGTTGGTACTCGGCGTTGACGGAGTACAGCTCCTCGTTGACGCTCTGCAGCTCCTCGTTCGTGCTCTGCAGCTCTTCGTTCGAAGCGAGCAGCTCTTCGTTGGCCGCCTGCAGCTCTTCGTTGCTCGTCTCGAGCTCTTCGGTCGCCGCTTGCAGGTTCTCTTTGGTGCGGCTGAGCTCCGTCTCGAGCGCGCCGAGCTGCTCGTGCGAGACCTGGCGCATGTCGATCTCGGTCTCGGGCAGCGCTGCGATCGGCAGCTCGCGATCGAGCTCCTCGAACGAAATCAACGCGTGCGCCGACGGACCCTTTTTGCTCGCGACGCGCCGGATCGTGACTTTGTAGTTGCCCCCCTCGATTTGAACGCCCTTGAACACGATCGCCGATGAATCCCTCATCGCGCGCTGCAGCCCGCCCATCAGCACCATGCGCAGGCCGGGCTCGACCATGTCGAACGCGTCGAGGCCTTGGCGCCCATCGCGCAGCTTGAGAAATTTGCTCGCGCCGCCGAACGAGTGGATCAGCTCGCCGTGATCATCGACCAAAAAGCTCGGTGGCATCAGCTCATCGAGCAAGGTGTCGTACGTGCCGAGCAGCTGCGTGACCGAGTAGCGCGAATGTCCGTGGCCGCCGAGCACGCCGGACGTCGCTCGCCATCCTTTTGCACGAGCTGACCGCGTCGAGCGGGCGGCAGTTCAAGATCTTCGCGACCGACGTGCACCGCGGCGCGCTCGAGCATGCAACGCGCGCGCTCTACGACGAAGAAGTCGTCGCGAACGTCTCGACCGAGCGGCTCGAGCGCTACTTCCTGCCGCGCGGCAAGAGCTACCAGATCGTCCCCGACCTGCGGCAAACGGTCGTGTTCGCACACCACAACGTGGTGAAGGACGCGCCGTTCACGCGGGTCGACTTGGTGAGCTGCCGCAACATGCTGATCTATCTCCAGCCGCCCGCGCAGGAGAAGTTGCTCAGCATGTTCCACTTCGCGCTCAACCGCGGAGGCATCATGTTCCTCGGTCCGAGCGAGAGCCTTGGGCACCTCGATCACGACTTCGAGACCATCCACAAAGGCTGGCGCATCTACCGCAAGTTCAGCGACTCGCGGATGGCCGTCGATGCGCGCGGCGGCAGCGCGCTCAAGATGCGCAACGCATCCAGCCCGGGACGGGGGAAGCCGCGCGCCACGGGCGCCGCAGGCAGCGCGTCCCCGGTGTGGAACGGGCATTGCAACCGCTCCGGGTGGCGATGTCTCGTCCCGAGCTCACCGATAAGGAACGCATGCCCAGACCACCGGTTGAGAATCGACGCAGCATCGTAGACACCACGCTCACCTTGCGCCTGACGCGACAGGACCGAGAGCTGCTCCACGAGCTGGTCGCGCTGCAAGCCGACGAGCTGGTCGATACCGGTATGGAGGCGACGGCCGCGAGCTACGTGCGCGGCTTGATCCAACACGAGGCCCGAGTGAAAGGTCTGCTCGCATCGGCGCGGCCGAAGAGGCGCTCGCCGGTCAAAGCTTCCCACTGAGCGCAGCACGGGCGAGCGAGCGCGTGCGCGTTGATCGCGCGTGTACGCGGAAGCGCAGAGCTCCTTCTCTAGCTTGATCCGGCCACCCCGTTCCGATCCTGTCGACGCGCGATCCACCGTTATAAGAGAGCCTCACTTTGGGGGCTCTCATGACCGCACTGTCTTCTTTGTCGTCCGCGCATCGACGAGGCGCGCGGAGCTCGTCGCAGCTACGAATGGTTGCGTTGTGCGCCTCGACCCTAGGGCCCGCCGCGGAGGTGCTCGAGCGGATGAAGTCGAGCATGCGCGTCGAGCCCGATCGCAGGTTCATCGCCGCGCTCGGGCGCCTTCATACCTTCGTGCCGAGCGCACCCGCGCCCGCGGCCTCCGTGCACTACGAAAACGATGCTTGGCACGTGCGTCTCGGCGACGCGGACGCGGGCAAGGTCTCGGAGCTGCCGCCTTTCGTCGAGCTCTTTGCGCTGGTGCAGGCGCACGCCAAGACCGTATGGGAAGCGAGCGGGCTGCATGCTTCCAAGGCAGCCGTGGATCCAGCAGCCGCGCTGCCGTTGATCGCTCCGCTCGAGGTCGGCTCTGTGCTGCGCGAGACGGATGCGCAGTGAAAAACCGGTGCGCGCGAGGGAACGCAGCTCCGGCGCGCCGCACAAGCTTCGGTGCTGTTCGCGGCATCGATGGTCGATGACCTGGGCGTGGGTGATTCGGTCACCGCGCACGCGATCGCGACGCTCGCGCTCGTCGAAGCCGCAACGGGCGCGACGATGCCGCGTGAGCAAGCGCTGCTCGCGCGCGTGCTCGGCTACGCGACCAGCGCGGAGCAGCTCGCAGCGGGCCTGCGCGAAAGCGATTCGGTGCGCGCGTTTGCCGGCGATCGGATCCAAGAGCTTACGAGCACGAGCGCGCCGGCGGATTTGCTGCTCGCCGCGATCTCGACGCGCCAGGTCGGCTCTGCGACCGAGCGCGCTACCTTCATCCAAGCGCGCCGCGATCAAGGTGCGACGAGCTTCCCTGCGCTGGCGCTCCTTGCGGGCCAAAAGCGCGGTGCGTTCGATGGCTATCGCATGGCCGCTGGCGCGACGCTCTCGCTGCGCGAGCTGCTCGGCAAGCCGGTCGCAATGC
>JAYUYY010000462.1:0-13361 GCA_043752225.1 Sandaracinaceae bacterium
CCGCGCGGATTGGAAGGACGTGCTCGACGCGATCCGCGAGACCTGGGCGAGTATCTGGCTGTTCCGCACCTTCGAGGAGCGCTCCTGGTACAAAGTCGATCACGGCCAATGGTGTTGCGCTGACCGCAAATCCGTTCGATCCATCCGGCTCGAACCGGGCTTCTATGTCAACGTGCAGTACGGTGGCGAGTACGAGGTGGTGCATCCGCCACCGGGTGTGAGCAGCGACGAGCTGATCTACAGCTACTTCATGACCGACCATCCGATCACGTACATCGTGCGCTCGAACGTGTTGCCGCCCGGACAA
This sequence comes from Sandaracinaceae bacterium, assembly GCA_043752225.1. Taxonomy (GTDB): domain Bacteria; phylum Myxococcota_A; class Polyangia; order Polyangiales; family JAFGIB01; genus JAYUYY01. The sequence goes on from JAYUYY010000462.1 coordinate 308, forward strand.
GCGACCGTGCTCACCGCGTCGCAGCTCTACGGGCTCGGCATGGCGCTCGACACGATCCACAACCGCTTCTCGGAAGCGCATGGACCGGCCGCAGGCAAGAGCGGTTGGTACGCGATGGATGTCGAGCTCAAGCTCGACGGCGATTCGCCGGAGACCGCGCACATCCAGATCAAGCGAGCGCGACCGCATCCAGGACGAGGCGAGTGAACGGCGATCACGCTGCGATTGCGGGCACGGTAGCGGCGAGCGGCAAGCGGCCCACGCGCAGGCGCTTGCCGAGCGCGGGGTTCGTCGCGCTGTTCGCGATCTACGCGTGCGTTGCAGCGTTCTTCGTCTGGGGCCTGTCGACGCCGCCGCTCGATCGCGTCTGGACGCTGCACCACGAGCTGAAGTCCGGACGCATCGCCGTGCCGCGCGAGCGCGATCGGCAGGTGCTTGCGCAGAGCTTCGCGCGTCATCCCGAGCTGGCGAGCGCGCTCTTGTCGGATGCTGAAATCGGCCTTATCAGCGCGCATAGCGAGGGCTGGATCGCGCTGCCGGCGGCGACCGTCGTGCGCACCTCGAAGGCGGTCGAGCGCTTCCTCGTGCTCGAGGTCGCGACCCCGTCGAGCTTGCTGCCGTTTACGGTCGAGCTGAGGGGCGAAGGCTGGAAGCAGCACGTCGAGGTCGGCAAGGCCGGCATTCGCGGCATCGAGCTGCCGGTGTTGCGCAGCGGCTCCGAAGCGATCGTGGTGAAGCTCAGAGGTCACGGCTTGCGCGCCGATCCCTCCGTGCTCGGCGTGCGGATCACGTTTGCGCAAGCAGCCCCGCGCATCGAGGGCAGCTCGTGATCAAGCGCTTCAACCGCTACGAGCTGAAGTACGTGCTGCTCTCGTGGCAGGTCGAGAAGATCATCGAAGACCTCGCGGCCTTCGCGACGCCGGATAGCTATGGCGGCGCGAGCGGCTATCGCATCGCGAGCCTCTACTACGACAGCCCGACGCTCGACTGCTTCTGGGCCAAGATCGACGGCATCCGCTTTCGCCGCAAGCTGCGCTTGCGCGTGTACGTCGGCGACGACATCACGCAGACCACGCGCGGCATGGTCGAGATCAAGCAGCGCGTGAACCGCACCGTGCAAAAGCGCAGGCTCGAGCTGCCGCTGCCGCTGGCCGAGCAGCTCTGCGAAGGGACCCTCGAGCCGACTGACCTCGACGAGCTCGATCAAGAGGTCGCATCCGAGGTGCAGTATCTGGTGCAGGGCATGCACCTGCGACCGACCTGCATCACCGCGTATCACCGCCGCGCGTTCACCGGAAATCGCTACGACTCCGGGTTACGTATTACCTTCGACTCCGATTTGCGCGGCCGCGTTCACGCGCTGCGCATCAACGAGGACGCCGAGAACAAACGCATCGCACCTCCGGATTGGTCGATCATGGAGGTCAAGTGCGACGAGGCCATTCCCGACTGGGTGACCTCGTTGCTCGCACGGCACTACTGCACCCTACAGCGCGTGAGTAAGTACTGCGCGACGCTCGCGCAGCTTACGGATATCGTGACGCCGACGGCGTCGTTCCCCATTCCCAAGGAGCTTTCCAAGTATGGACGAGCTGCTCAAAGAGCTCGAGAGAGCAAGTGATCTCTCGGGTAACATCACGTTCCTCGATGCCAGCTTCGTGCTCGTGCTCAGCTTCGTGCTGTCGCTCGCGTTAGGTTGGGTCTATCGCTTCACGCACCGCGGCGTCTCCTACTCGCAGGGGTTCGTGCACACGCTGGTGATGATGAGCACGACGGTGTCGCTGATCATGCTGATCATCGGCTCGAACGTCGCGCGCGCGTTCACGCTGGTCGGGGCGCTGTCGGTCATCCGCTTTCGCAATGCGGTGAAGGAGAGCCGCGACGTCGCGTTCATCTTCCTCGGCTTGGCGATCGGTATGGCGGTCGGCACGCGCTTTTACGTGATGGGGGTGTTCGCGACCGCGATGCTCTCCGCGTTCGTGGTCGCGCTCTACAAGCTCAACCTGTTCGCCAAGGAGATCCGCGAGCGTATCCTGCGCGTGCAGCTCCCGGCCGAGCACGATCACGAAGCGGTGCTCGAAGAGCCGTTCCTCAAGTTCCTGGAAGAGCAACGACTGATCTCGGTCGAGACGGTGCGCGCCGGCGCGCTCAACGAGGTGGTGTACTCGATCGTGCTCAAGCGCGGCACCGAGCCGCACGCGCTGCTCGAGGCGATCCGCATGCGCAACGGCAACAACAAGGTCTCGCTGATCTTGGGCCAGCAAGAGGTGGACTTCTAATGGTGCGTTCATTTCTATCGTTGGCGGCGCTCGTGGTGGCGGTGCTCGGCTGCGGTCAAGCCGAGCCGCCGAGCGCGAGCAGCGAGTACTTCCCGATGCGTGCGGGCTCGCGCTGGAGCTACTCGCACAGCAACGGTGGCTGGACCGAGGAGATCACGCTCGAGCGAGTCGACGGTGAGTCGGAGCTGCTGGAGCAACGCTCGGAGGGCGACCCAGGCGGTGCGTCCTCGCGCAGCGAGTTGCGGCTCATCGACGGCGACGTGCTGCGCGTGGCCGAGGACCAGCTCTTGAACGACCAGCTGGTCTATTCGGTGGTCTATGATCCGGGCTTCTTGCGCTTCTCGAGTGCGTGGGTCAGCGCGGAGGTCGGGGACACGTTCACCGAGGAGTACGAGCGCACCGAGACCGACGTCGGACAGGACGCGAGCGATCCCGAACGACGCGCGCATCGCTACACGATCGAAGCGCTGTCTGAAGACGTGAGCGTGCCGGCGGGGACGTTTCGCAATTGCTTGCGCGTGCACCGCGAGCGCGCGCTCGACCTCGTGCCGGATGGCGGAGCCGTGGGCGCGCAGGGCGAGCAAGAGAAGCTGTTCTGGTTCGCCGCCGGTGTCGGCAAGGTGCGCGAGGAGAACGTGATCACGGGTAGCACCGAGGTGCTCACCCGCTACGAGGTCCCCGAGGGATGACGCGCGCGATCGCATGCAAGGCCGCGCTGATCGCGCTGCTGTGTTGGACGCCGAGCGCGTACGGGCAAGACGCAGGCGCGCTACCGCCGCCGTTGCTTGTTCCCGAGCGGCCTGTTTACGAGCAGCCCGCTCCGCCGCCACCTGCGTCCGAGCCACCGCCGCCACCGGCCGCGAAGATCGTGCACGTGCCGATCGCGGTCTTGCAGATGAAGGCGGAGCGCGCGGCCGATGCAGAGCGCGCAGAGCCGGAGCTTCAAGCTCCGATCGTCTGGCGTCCGGAAGCGCGCGTGATGACCGGCTTCGAGCTACAGCGCGAGCGTCCGTCGGCAGATCAAGGCGGCGACGCCACGACCGACTACGGCCTCTTTCTCGATCAAGCGCGCGTCGGGCTCGAAGCCGAGATCGATTTACTCTCGGTCGACGTGAGCGCGGATCTCGCGGACGCGATCCGGCCCAGGACCAGCGCGAGCGCGTTCAACAAGCCGCCGTATCTGCGCAACGCGTATCTCAATCTCAAGTTGCACAAGGCGTTTCGCGTGCGTGCGGGTCGCTTCAAGCGGCCGTTTTCACGGCTCGAGCTGACCAGCAGCGGCGACTTGCCGTTCCGCGGACGCGGCCTGAGCAATGGCTTGATCGTCGAAGATGCGCAGTGGGGTGACCGCGCGCTCGGGCTCATGCTCTGGGGACGCTTGCCGGGCAAGCTGCGCTGGCATGCCGCGATTAGCAATCCGAGCTGGGCACCGGACAACGATCTTGAGGCCAACGGCCTCGACGTGTTGGGCCGGCTCGAGTGGGAAGCAATCGACGAGCTCGAGCTGGGCATCTCAGGTGGTCACAAGCTCGAGGTGCGCTCGGGCAGCGAGCAGCACGGCAACGCGGTGAACGCCGACGTGCGCGTGAAAGCCGGCGCGTTTTCGCTCGTGCTCGACGCGATGCTCGCGCAGCTGGTCAGCTTGAGCGCGGCGACGGCGGGCGCGCCGGCCTCGGTCGCGCTCGGCCTCGCGGCGTACGCGACCTATGATGTGAAGCTCACTACGCCGCTGCGCTTGCAGCCCGTGCTGTTCGGCGAGTTTGCGGATGCCGACGCCGACTTCTCACGCACCGAAGCCGTGCGCGTGATCGTCGGTGCGAACCTGCTCGTCGGCGATCACGTGCGCGTGATGCCGCAGGTCGAGCTGGTGCGCCCGCTCGGCACCGCGAGCACGCTCAGCCCGTGGTCTTCGGGCGAGACGTATACGTTGATGCTGACCGCGCAGCTGTAGGGCTGTTTCTCGCAACCACTGGAGCACCTCGCTTTGAACGCCCCGTTTCGCAGGTTCTATCTGTTGCGATGGCGTGCGGCCGCGCTCTTGAGCCTGCCCGGTGCTCTGCTCGTGGCCTGGTACAGCTTCTGCGCGTTCGCGCGCTTCGATACCTATCGCCGTGCCGAAAAAGCGGACGTCGCGCTCAGCCTCGAGCTGTTTCAGATCGAGCTCTACGACGTGCTGCGCCAGGACCTGCGCCACGTGTGGCTCGCCCAGCCGCCCGAGCCTTCCAAGATCGAGCGCTTCGTCTTTCAGATCAAACGCTCCGATTGGGAACAGCTCAAGCGCAGCCGCGATCAAGAAGAGCGCGAGTACGTCGCGGCCAATCTCGTGCGGCCGGGCGCGAAGCTTCCGGTCGAGGTGCGCTTGCTCGGACAGAAGCCTTGGAACGTCCTGTACAGGCCGATGTCGCTGAAAGTGCAGCTGCCGCGCGGCGAGCTGCTCAACGGCTACCGCGTGTTCACGCTCAGCAACGATCCCTCGCCGATGGTGGTCGGCGAGCAAATCATGCTCGACCTTTTGAGCGAGCAGGGCGTGCTCGTCCCGCGCTCAAGCTTCGCGCGCGTGATCATCAACGGCACCGACCTGGGCGTCTTTCGCTACGAGACGCAGCCCGACGAGAGCCTCTTGCGCGCGCAACGCCGTGAAGTGGGCAGCATGTACTCGGGCGACTTGCCGGCATCGGCGAAGTCCGACGAGCTGTGGCAGGGGGTAGAGCGCTGGCGCAAGGTCGCGTGGCGCGAAGAGAACGAGCGCGAGGACACGACCGAGCTCGCACACCTGCTGACGATGATCCGCGAGGCGAGCATCGAGCAGTTCGCCGACTTCGCGGAGCACGCGATCGATCTCGACGCGTTCGCGCGCTTCGAAGCCGTGGACATCGCGTTCGGCTGCGATCAGCACAACTACCGCGAGAACCACAAGCTGTACTTCGACCCGTATCGTGCGCGCTGGCAGCCGATCGCATGGGGCTTGCGCGGCTTCGAGCACGATCCGGTTTTCAATCGCGTCGAGAACCCGCTGATGCTGCGGCTCAAGCTGGTGCCCGGCTACATCACGCGCCGCAACCGCGCGCTGTACGAGCTGCTCACGACCGGCGGGAGCGGCGCTTCAGTGCGCAGCCGCGGGCTCGCGATGTTCGACAAGATCGGTCCCGAGCTCGCGACTGATCCGTATTGGGACGCGTATCGGCTGCTGCCACGCGTCGGCGAGCTCGAGCGCCAGATGGTGCGGCCGATGAACATGAACCGCGCGCTCTTGGTGTTCGAGTCGGAGCTCGAGACCTACGAGCGCAGGCGCGCCTTCTTGATCGAAGAGCTGCGGCGCAACCCGCTGTGGATCGATCGCAAAGAGACGCAGCAGCTCGCCGAGCAGACCTCGACCGTCGTTGACATTCTCGTCGATGGCGAAGCCGGCGCATCGCTCGAAGCTTTCCGCGCCGATTGGCCTGCGGGTTGCGCCGATCCGAGCTGGCAGGTTTCGCGGATGCTCGACGGTGAAGCGAGCGCGCCGATCACGGCGCTGTCGCACGCGCAGGAAGCGCCGCTGCAAGCTCCGCTCGAGCTGGTCGCGGCGACGCGCATCGAAGCGCGGCCCGAGCCCGATCCGGAGCATGGCGCCGTGCGCACGCGCTCGGGGCCGATGGCGTATCGCTTCGTGGTGCACGCGCAGTGCGTGCCGGATCGGATCGCCGCAGTCGGCTTGAGCCTCACCACCGGTGCGCGCGTGCACACGCGCGTCGCGTCGAGCGCGCTGCTGGCCGACGTCGCGCAAAAGCCGCTCACGCGCAGCAGCGTGCCGACGTTTACGGCAGGCGAGGGCGCGGCCAATCCGTGGACGATGCCGCAGCCCGCGCCGGAGAGCGTCACGCTCGGCCCAGGCGTCGTCGAGGTCCCCGAGACCCGCATCTTCGAGAGCCATCGCGAGGTGCAAATCGTTGCAGGCACGCGGTTGCGCATGGCTCCCGGCGCATCGCTCGTGTTTCTCGGGCGCGTGCGCTTCGAAGGCAGCGCGGAGGCGCCGATCGAGATCGAGCCCGCGTCCGACAAACCGTGGGGCGGCATCATCGTGCAAGGCGCGCGCACCGCGGGCTCACGCTTCGTGCACGTGATCGCGCATGGCGGCAGCACGCCCAAGCTCCGCCAGGGCCGCTATCCGGGCATGATCAACGTGCACGACACGTCGCAGATCGGTTTCGTCAGCAGCGCGTTTTCGGACAACACGGCTTCGGACGACATGGTCCACGTCGCCTACGTGAAGGATCTCCGCATCGAAGACTCGCGCATCACCGGCGCGCATTTCGACGCCTGGGACATCGAGCTGTCGAACGCCGTGCTGCGCCGCGTGACGGTGATCGAAGCGGGCGACGATGCGCTCGATTTGATGGGCTCGGAGATCGAAGTGAGCGACAGCGTGCTGATCGGGCTGCGCGGAAACGGCGTGTCGGCGGGCGAAGACAGCCAGGTCACGCTGCAAGACTCGCTGATCGCGGACGCGACCGTCGGCCTCTTGGCGAAGAACGCCTCCAAGATCGCGGTCGACGGCACGCTGCTGTTTCGCGCGACGACTGGCGTCCGGATCTACAAGCGCACGGTGCGCTACGAAGGCGACAGCGCGGTCAACGCCGACGTGTTGTTCGTGGTCGACAGCAAGCGCGCCGTCCAGCGTGAGGACAACGTGCTCGAGGGGCTCGATCTCGGGCGCGCTCAGCTCGGTCTGCCGACCGGCGAGGCGCTCGATCATCTGCGCGACAACGTGCTCGAGTTGGCTTCGTGGCAAACGCTTCCCGAGTGGGTCGCGCAGCGCCAGTTGAGCGCGAAGCGGCTCTTGGTCCAGCAATGAGAGTCGCGCGTTCATGAAGGTCACGCGTCGCACGCTGCTGGCGGTCGCGGGCGCTGCCGTGCTGCTCGATGCGGGCGCAGAGTCCGCTCGCGATCTCGACCGCGAGCGGGCTTCCGTTAGCGGCCGCGAAGGCTTTGGACAGAGCCTGCGGCTCAAGCTACTTGCGGCGTTGCGCGCGAAGGCTTGCAGGCTGCCATCCATGAACACGCGACGCACGAAGCAGTCGCCCGGCCCTCCGACCGAGATCGCAGGACCGTGCTTCTCACCCGATGGGCGCACGCTGTTTTTGAACTTTCAGGTCGAAGGGCTAACGCTGGCGATCCGCGGACCCATCGACGAGGAGGTCGCGCGAGGCGGCGCGCTCAAGCAGCCCGCGAATCGCGCTGCGAATGCGGACGCGAACACCGCGGGCCTTGCTCGGATCGCACGTACAGCGTATCGACGACGCAGAGTGGGGTGAGCATTGAAGGGTTTGAACAGTAGCGAAGCGATCGCTGACGAGCTGCGCTCGCGCTTGCGCGCACGCCTGCTCGCGTGCGCGCTAATCGCGTGCATGACGGGCGCGTGCAACAGCGCGGAGCACGGCCTCGTGATCAACGAGATCGTCAGCGTCAACGATGGCGCGTGGGCCGACGAGTGGGGCGAGGACGAGGATTACATCGAGCTGGTGAATGCCTCGAACAAGCCGATCCGCACCGGAGGCTACGTTCTCGCCGACGACAGCGGAAAGCGCGCGAAGCTGCCCGATCGCGAGCTGCGCCCCGGCGAGATGATGCTGCTCGTCGCCGATGGCTCGCCCGAGCAGGGGGCGATGCACTTGCCGTTCAAGATCTCCTCGCAAGGCGACGTGCTGATCTTGGGCGACGCGCACGGCTTCGCGGTCGAGCGGGTCGAAGTGCCCGCGCTCGCGATCAATGAAGCGCTCTTGCGCGTGCCGCATGCGCTCGGTGACCTCGTGCGCTGCAGCGGCTTGTCGCCCGGCAAGAGCAATGGCCGGGTGTGCGGTGCGCCTTCGAACCCGACCCAGCCGGAGCCGGAGCGCGCGTTGCCCGAGGCTCCCAGCACGCAGGGCGGCAAGGGTAAGACCGCGCGCTAGCGGCGGCTGAAGCGATCGGTTGCTTCGATCAAGTGATGCAAGATCTCGGGCTCGAATGCCGAGTGCCCTGCGCCATCGCACACCAAGAAGTGCGCCTCGGGCCACGCGCGATGCAACGCCCACGCGGTCTCCATCGGACACACGGCGTCGTAGCGGCCTTGCACGATCACCGCTGGCAGATGGCGGATCTGCGCGACGCCTTCGAGCAGCTGGTTTTCGCTGGTGAAGAAGCCGCGGTTCACGAAGTAGTGGCTCTCGATGCGCGCGAACGCGAGCGCGAAGTCGTCGCGGCCCATCGCGCTCTGCATCGACGGGCTAGGGCGCAGCGTGCTCGTGCCGGCTTCCCACAAGCTCCACGCGCGCGCTGCGGTCAGCCGCACGTTCATGTCTTCGTTGGTCAGCCGTGCGTGGTACGCGGCCATCAAATCGGCGCGCTCGACTTCCGGGATCGGCTCGAGGTAGCGCTCCCACGCATCCGGGAAGAGCCGGCTCGCGCCTTCTTGATAGAACCAGTCGAGCTCGCGCTTGCGCAGCAGAAAGATGCCGCGCAGCACGAGCTCGGTGACGGCCTCGGGATGGCGCTGCGCATACGCGAGCGCGAGGGTGCTACCCCACGAGCCGCCGAACACTTGCCAGCGCGCGATCCCGAGCTGCTTGCGCAGTGCTTCGATGTCCGCGACCAAGTGCCAGGTCGTGTTGTCGATCAAGCACGCGTGCGGCGTGCTCTTGCCGCAGCCGCGTTGATCGAAGAGCACGATGCGGTGCTTGCTCGGATCCCAAAAGCGGCCATGCACGCGGCTGGTGCCACCGCCCGGACCGCCGTGCAGAAACACGACCGGCTTGCCGTACGGTGTGCCGTATTGCTCGTAGTAAATCTCGTGCAGCGCGTCGACGCGAAGACGTCCCGTGTCAAACGGCTCGCTCTCTGGATAAAGCCCGCGCAACGAAGAACCCATTCGCTTGCGAGCATGAAGGAAAGCGCGCTGTGACTGCAACAGGCACCGCAAGCCGCTCCTGCTCTAGGCCTGAGCTTCGAGCGCGTACAGCACCGCCGTCGCGTCGCGATGCAGGAACAGACCTCCGCCGAGCGGACGGAAGTCGCGCGCGAGCTGCTTGCGATACCACTGCGCTTTGCGCAGGTGCACGGCCCCATCGGTGTAGCGCTGGTCGCAGTGCTCAGCCCAGTCCTCGGCGGTCAGCGCCTCGAGATACAAGACGCCTCGGCATAGCCGCCCAAGGTTCGCGATCGCCGCGGTCGCTTCGGGTCGCGTGAGGTATTGCAGCACGCCTTGGCAGATCACGAGATCGAAGCGCCCGCGATCGCGATAGTCGACTACAGACGCTTGAATGAACCCGCGCGTCTTGCACAGGTGCTCGCTGAGCTCGATGCCGACGTAGCGCGCATCGGGATAGCGCTTGGCGATCACCGCTTGCCAATGACCGACGCCGCAGCCCGCATCGAGCACGCGGCGCACCGGCAGCTCGAGGTAATCGACGTACGCGCTGACAAAGCGCCCGAGCCGCTGCACGTCGCTCGACGCGATCACCCGCGTGCGCTCGTTCTCGTAGTAGCGAGCGTAGTACTGCGCGTCGAAGTGGCCGGCGTCGAACAGCTTGGCGTCGAGCTTGCCGTCGAGCTTGCCACTCGCTCGGGCCTTACCGGAAGCGCGCTTGGTCATCGCGTTCGTTCTACACGCTCGCGGACATCACACACCAGTCGTGCTCGCGCTCCAGATGTACTTGTGGAGCTGGAGCTGCACGCGCACCGGTAGCGCATCCTCCATCACCCACGTCACGAGGTCCTTCGGATCGAGCTCACCGTGCACGCAGCTCAAGAGCACCTCGGCCACCTTGTCCTGCAGCTCCTCGCGCAGCACGACAGCTCTGGCCCACTCGTAGTCGCGGCGATCGGCGAGCACGAATTTGATCTCGTCGCGCTTGCCGAGGTGCGCGAGGTTCTGCCAGCGGTTGCGCGCCTCTTCGCCGCTGCCCGGCGCTTTGAGATCGACGATCCGGTGCACGCGCGGATCGACGAAGCGGACGTCGCGCTCGCCGCTGGTCTCGATCAGCACCGTCTTGCCCGCGTCGCACAGCGCGGTCATCAGCGGCAGTGTTGCGGGCTGCAGCAGCGGCTCACCGCCCGTCACCAAGACGAGCGGAGTGTTCATCGCGAGCACCTGCGCCACGATCTCCACGATCGGCGTACGGGTGCCGCCCTTGAACGCGTGCGGCGTGTCGCACCAGCGGCAGCGCAGGTTGCAACCGGTCAAGCGAACGAATGCGCACGGCCGGCCCGCGAAGCTCGATTCGCCTTGAATCGAGCGATACAGCTCGTGCACGACCAGCGCGTCCTTCGACATCGGGGCCACCATATAGCTCTCCTTTTGTAACAAGCGAGCGCGCGCTTGTTGCGAGCCCATTGCGCGGCGGTAGGGCGCCCAACGCGCGTTGACCTGCGGCCGAGCGCGCGTATGCTCTGGCCGCGTTTCGAGGAGGAGTGGCCGAGTGGTCGAAGGCGACGGATTTGAAATCCGTTGATTCCGCAAGGATTCCGGGGGTTCGAATCCCTCCTCCTCCGCTAGAGAAGTCTCCATTGCTAGAAGGAAATTAGAGGCATGATCGACTCGAGTAATAAGGCGGAGCAGGTCCTAAGCCACTACGACTACGAGTCACCTGGCGTGCTCGCGAATATGCGCCGGTTGCTCAACACCGGCACCCTCGCGGGCACCGGCAAGCTGGTGATCCTGCCGGTCGATCAGGGCTTCGAGCACGGTCCCGCGCGCAGCTTCGCGCCGAACCCGGAAGGCTACGATCCCGCGTACCACGCGAGCTTGGCCGTCGAAGCCGGCTGCAACGCCTACGCTGCGCCGCTCGGCTTCATCGAGTGCGTTGCGCGCGAGTACGCGGGCAAGCTCCCGCTGATCTTGAAGCTCAACAACAGCGACTCGCTCGGTGGTCCGACCCAGCCGCACTCGGCGTTGACCGGCGGCGTGCGCGATGCACTGCGGCTCGGCTGCACGGCGATCGGCTTCACGATCTATCCGGGCTCGAGTGAGCGCAACGATATGTATCAAGAGATCAGGAACCTGATCGACGAGGCGCGCTTGGTCGGCCTGCCGACGGTGATCTGGTCGTACCCGCGCGGCGCCAAGCTATCGAAGGACGGCGAGACCGCGCTCGACGTCAGCGCGTACGCCGCGCACATCGCTTGCCAGCTCGGCGCGCACATCGTGAAGGTCAAGCCTCCGACGGCGCATATCGAGCAAGACGAAGCGCGTAAGTTCTACGACAACGTTCCGCGCGACACGCTCGCCGATCGCGTACGCCACGTCGTCCAGTCGTCGTTCAACGGCAAGCGCATCGTGATCTTCTCGGGCGGACCGGCGAAGGGCAGCGAAGCCGTGCTCGAAGAGCTGCGCCAGATCCACAAAGGCGGCGGCTCCGGCACGATCATGGGCCGCAACTCGTTCCAGCGTTCGCGCAACGACGGCGCGGCGTTGCTCAAAGCGGCGGTTCAGATCTTCGCCGGCAAATGATCCGGTAGCCGATCAACAGGAACAAACCGGCGAGCGCGGCCAAGTGCGAAACGGGCCTCCGCGACGCCGGTTTTTCCGCGTCTGAGACCGCGCCGATCGTGCAGCTCGCGCATCCACCGTGCGCGTTCCGGACGCTCGGTCCCGCGGTCACCGGACCGCTCGGCGGCATCTTCTGATCGCTGCCCGGTCCCGGATCGAACGGCGTCACGCCCATCCCGAGCGCCGCGAGGTCTTCGCCGGCCTGCTCGATCGGCTTGGTGCGACTGCAGAGCGAGACCCACAGCTTGTCATCGCCCTCGTGCGCGCTCGCATAGACGAGATAGCTCTTGCCCTGCTCGAGGGTCGCGCCGCACGCGGCGCTGTTGCCCGCGGTGCGCAGCTCCACGCGTTCGTGACTCGCGCCTTGAAACGAGCGCACGACCTCAAAGCTCAACACCACGGTATCGCTGCTGTCGCCGGCGGGCTGGTCAGCGACCGATACGCGATCGACTCGGCCCTCGAAGATCGCGCTCGAGCTGCGTCGCGCGTCCTCGATGCTTTGGATCATGCACGAGCAAGCAGCCGCGCGGCGCGGCGAGAAGCTCAGCGCAAACAGCGCGCACGCGGTGAGCAGGAGGACCGAAACGACGCGCGATCGGTCGGGCAGAACGCACGGACTGGAGCCAGCCGGCGCGTGAACAGAAAAGAGCTTGAAGGTCATGGCGTTGACACGCTTTCGGCCTTCTTACATAACTCGCCTTCCGCCGCGCCCCAAGCGCGGTCTTCCTTGAAATTTCGCAGGTTTGGAGAGGTGACCGAGTGGCCGAAGGTAGGCGCTTGCTAAGCGTCCGTAGGGTCAAAAGCTCTACCGGGGGTTCGAATCCCCCCCTCTCCGCCGAAGACTCGCTGCGCGAGTCGTCGGCTCCGAGGGTTGGTTAATCATCGGGAGAACGTCGCCGTTCTCCCGCCCCGCCGGCAAAGCCGTCGGGGCCCCACCCGCTCACGAGGTTCGCTTCGCTCACTTTTGTCGGTGAGGGTCTGCGCAAGCAAACGCAGATGAAGCAGACAGCGGGAGAGGGAAAGAGTGATCGCGGTGTTTTGCGATCGGTCTTTGGGAGCGAATGAGTTGGCGAGGAGCAGGTTCTCTCGTTGACACCTCGTTCGTACGGGTTAAGACTCGGCGCCCTTTTGTAGAATGCGGCCGTAGCTCAGCTGGATAGAGCATCGGTCTACGGAACCGAATGTCAGAGGTTCGAATCCTCTCGGCCGCGCCGGGCAGGTCAGCAACGCTGACCTGCCCTTCTCAATTAAAGAGCTCAGGTCAGTGAAG
>JAYUYY010000463.1:0-5539 GCA_043752225.1 Sandaracinaceae bacterium
CGCGCCTCGATCTGGTTCGCAAACACCGCGTCGTAACGAAACGAAAACTCTCGGTCGGCCGCCATGGCGGGGGAGCATAAAGCAAGAACCCCCCGCGGGCCTCGCAAGTAACCGCCCTCTTGTCGTGAGCCTCGCGCCGAAGGTGCGGAGCGAACCTTAACTAGGTTTTTTTCGCGGATCGCGGTGCTCGGAGGACTCGCGCAGGATCTCCGCAGCCCCTTGATCGAGCAGGTTGGCCGCGACCTCGCGCCCGACCGCGAGCGCGGCCTCCGCAAAACCGGCGCCTGCTGTGACGTAGCGCTCCGACGCCGAGCGGATCATGCGCTTGCCGTCCGGCGACGAAACCAGCCCATCGAAGCGCAAGCGCGACGTGCTGGCTTCGAAGCGCGCGTGACCGCCGAGCGGCGTATGGCAATCACCGCCGAGCGTCGCGAGGAACAAGCGCTCGGCCTCGACGCACGCGCGCGTCTCGGCGTGCTCGAGCTGCGCGAGCAGCGCGCGCAGCGTGCCGTCACGTTCATCACCATCCGCGCGGCATTCGATAGCCAGCGCGCCTTGACCGACCGAGGGCACCGAGAGCGTCACCGGCAGCGGAACGAGCGGGCGCTTGTCGAGCCCGAGCCTGCGCAGCCCCGCATACGCGAGCACGATCGCGCGGTAGTGCCCGGCGTCGAGCTTCGCGAGCCGCGTATCGACGTTGCCGCGCAAGAGCGCGTACTCGAGATCGTTGCGCATGCGGTGCAGCTGCACGGTGCGGCGCAGCGAGCTGGTGCCGACGCGCTCGCCCGCAGTGAGATCGTCGAGCGTCACGCCGTCGGTGGTGACGAGCACATCGCGCGCGTCCTCGCGCTCCGGCACGCAGCCGAGCACGAGCCCGGCCGCGAGCTGCGCCGGCATGTCCTTGAGCGAGTGCACGGCGATGTCGGCGCGGTTCTCGAGCAGCGCTTGCTCGAGCTCGCTCACGAACAATCCTTTGCCGCCGACCTCGCTGAGCGCGACGCTCTGCATGCGATCGCCGAGCGTCACCATCTGCACCAGCTCGACATCCTCGACGCCGGGCAATGCGCGCAGCTGCGCTTCGATCATGCGGGTCTGCGTGAGCGCGAGCAGGCTCTTGCGCGTAGCGATCCGGATTCGCATGTGACTTACGTTCCTGAGCCTTCTTTGGTTTTCTGCGCGAGCTCCGGCGGCCGGACCGAAGGCGCCGCGGTGACCTCGAGCTCGAACAGCTTTTGCACCGCCGCGACCAGCGTCGCACCGTCGCTCGTGTCTTGGCTGCGCTTGAGCTCGCTCAGCGGCTTGTGCAAGAGCTGACCGACGATCGCTTCGCACATCGCTTCGAGCGCTTGCTCCGTCTTCGGATCGAGCGTGCCCATGCGCGGCAGCGCTTTGGCTTTCTCGCGCAGCACGACCTCGCGCACGCGCTCGCGCAGCGCGACGATCGTGGGCGTCAGCTCGAGCTGACGCAGCCAGCGCCCGTACTGCTGGACCTCTTCTGCGATGATCCGCTCGGCCTCGGTCGCCGCCTGCTCGCGCGCGGCGAGGTTGGTGTGCGAGACGCGCTTGAGATCATCCATGTCGTAGAGGAAGACATTGCGGATGCCCTCGACGCGCGGATCGACGTCGCGCGGCACCGCGATATCGATCATGAACAACGGCCTAAATTTGCGCATCTTCGCGACGCCGAGCATCAGCTCGTGCGTGATCACGAAGCCCTCTTTCGCGGTCGAGCTGATCACGACGTCCGCGCTCGCCAGCTCGGTCGCGAGCGCTTCGAGCGGACGCGCTTCCCCGCCGCACGCCGCAGCCAGCTCGGCTGCGCGCTCCGGGCTGCGGTTCACGACCGTCAGCGACGCGCCGCGCGCCTTGAGCGATCGCGCCGCGACCTCGCTCATCTTGCCCGCGCCGATCAAGAGCACGCGCCGTCCGCTCAAGTCGCTGAAGATCTTCTCCGCGAGCTCGCACGCGATCGAGCTCACGCTGACGTTTCCGCTCGCGATCTCGGTCTCGGAGCGCACGCGCTTGGCGACGCTGAACGTGCGATCGAAGCAGCGCCCGAGCATCCCGCCGAGCGTACCGGCGCGCGTCGCGACCGCGACCGCGTCCTTCACCTGACCTAGGATCTGCGGCTCACCGAGCACCATCGAGTCGAGGCCCGCAGCGACGCGAAACAAGTGCTGCACCGCTTCGGCCCCGGAATGCTCGTAGACGAAGTCGGAGACGCTCTCGGGCGCGGCGCGATCTTGAAAGTAGCTCATCACGCGCTCGCGCGTGCGATGCGGTTGCTCGGTGACCGCGACCAGCTCGACGCGGTTGCAGGTCGAGAGCAGCACGCCTTCCGAAAGCGCTTCTTCGTGCAGCAAGCGCTGCAAGTCTTCGCTCACACGCTCGGGCGTGCTGGCCATGCGCTCGCGCACCGCGACAGGCGTGCGGTGATGCGAGATGCCAAAGACTACGAGCGATCGGCCCACGAGTTATCCGTTTAGACCCGGCCAGAGATAGCCCAGCAGCGCGACCATCGCGCACGCAAAGCCGAGCATGGTCCCGATCGCTGCGCGCCGACCGCTCCATCCCGCGACTGCGCGTGCCAGTAGCACGGTGCCGAAGAACAGCCAGGCCAAGAGCCCAAAGCCTTGTCCGGTGCTGAGCTCGCTCTGCTGCGCGGCCCAGATGCTGCCGATCACCAAGCCGAGCGTGAACAGCGGAAAGCCGATCGTGACGAGGCGCAAGCCGAGCGAATCCAGCTCCTCGAGCGCGGGCAGGCGTTGGAACACGCCGACCACGTGCTTGGTGCGCAAGAGGCGCTCTTGAATCACGTAGCCAATCGCCGCCGCGAACGCGAGCGAGAACGCGGCCAGGCCGAGCACGTTCATCGCGATGTGCAGCGGCAAGAGCGCGGAGCGCACGTGCTCGGGAACGGCAGGCAAGCTGGTGCGCACGCCGGCGCCGAGCAGCAGCAAGAGCGTCACCGGCGTGATGAACGCGCCCAGCGTAGTCAGCTTGTGCTTACGCATCGTCGCGACGTACGCGAGCGCGATCAGCAGCGAGAGCACCGCGACGCTCTGCTGAATGCTCTCGAACGGATGGCGGCCCGAGATCGCGTAGTCGCTGATCAAGAACGCGGATTGCGCCGCGATCGCAGCCGCCAGCGCGCGCGATGCCCACGTGCCGCTGGCTTTCGAGCCGCGCGCCAAGTGCACGAAGAACGCGGCGCACGCGATCGCGTAGAGCGCGCAGCTGAGCGCAAAGCTCGCGCTCGCGAGAGTCATGAAGGCTTGCCCAACAAGAAGCGCATCAAGGGGTTGGCGTCGTCCGAGCTCTGCTTCTCCCCGACCGCCGCGCGCGCAGCGCCCGCGAGGCTGCTTCCGGTCGCGTTGTCGGCTGCTTCGGCTGCACCCGGCGCGTGATCACCCGGGTCGCCGACGAAGCCATCGATCACACGATAGGCGTTGTCGCCGAGCACCAGCGAGTCGGAGCAGTGCTCGCCGCCGAGCTCCACGATCTGCTCAATCGTCTTCACCTTGCCGAGCAGCCCGTGTGGGTCCTCGCCCTCGGCGACCTCTTCCATGATCCGGATCGCCGAAGACAGCCGATAACGCTGGCCATCCGGCTTCAGCGTCATCTCATCGTCGACCAACATGATGCGGCCCTGCTCGAGCCACGAGTCGAGCGCTTGCTGCGGAAAGAACACGCGATTCTTGGCCATGCGGAAGTGCCGGACTCTACCACGCGCATAAAACCGCGCCCAAGGCTCGCGGTCCGGCGATTGACACCCCTACTGCCGGTCACTAGGTTCCCTTTGCGCCGAAAGCGCGCAGAAAGCGGAGCACCAACCTCATGTCAGCAGGCGACAAAGTCATCCCGGTCAACGACCTGAATTTCGAGTCGGAGGTTCTCAAGTCGGATGTGCCGGTGCTCGTGGATTTCAGCGCCACCTGGTGCCAGCCCTGCCGCGCGATCGCTCCGTTCGTGAACCAGCTCGCTGGCGAGTACGAGGGTCGCGTCAAGGTCACCGCGCTCGACATCGACGAGAGCCCCGGCACCGCGCAGCGCTTCCAGATCCGCGGCGTGCCGACGTTGCTGATGATCAAGAACGGCGAGGTCGTCGGCCAGCAAGTCGGCGCGGTCCCGAAGGTGAAGATCCAAGCCTTGATGGACGGCGCTCTGTAAGCGGCTCAACAGCTTGCAGCAACCCGAAGAGCACGATGCGAAAGCGTCGTGCTCTTTTGATTTAGCTCAGCGCCCACGGCTTTACGGCCTCGAGCTGCGACGCACCTTTCGCGCGCGATCTGCGATCGCGATCCTTGGTCGAGCGCGACGCAGCCGTTGCGTCGCCTAACTCCAGGTTAACCAAGGCCTGTGCGCAGCGAGTGGCAAAGCTGCGCAAGGCCAACAACCAAAATATGGATGGCACAAACGCTGCAATGCACGCCGTGCACACGATTCGTGGAGCCCGCAACAAGGGGTAGGGAAGGAGGCACGTGCTTACGCTCGGGACTCGGCTTCGCATGCGAACGATCACTGTGACGTGCAGCGCGCTCTTCGCGCTGAGCAGCTTGCGGCCGACGCCGAGGTCTCGATCGCGCTTACCTTGCAAGGTGAGGTCTACTCACGTCATCTCGTGATCGAGCGCTACTGAGCAGGAGCGCTTTCCGGACGTCTCGTGCACGCACATGTGCGGCGGCAACGATCGCTGGCTCAGCGTGAGCGTTCCGTCTGGCAATGCGCTCGTGATCGACGCGACCAACGCGCAAAAGGCGTCCGTCTTCCTCTTCGGCATCACGGGCGGCTGCGCTGAGCAGAACGCCCAACTCGCCACGCTCTTCGTAGGGCTTAGCTAGGGCGCTGCCGCCGCGATCGCTTCGCTGCGGAAGTCGTCGAGGCTCGCGCCTTCGCGCGCGAAATAGACCGCGACGTGTCCGTCCGGCTCTGAGACGGTGAAGCCCTCGCCGGTGAGGGGCGGCACGCCGAACAAGCTATCGAGTCTCGGCGGTTCACCGTCTTCTTGAAAGAACGAGGCGCGGCAGAACCGGTCGCCGCAGCGCACGTTCTCGACGCGGAGATTCGGTGACCTCGCAAGGCTCGCTTTGATCTCGCCGCTCACCTGCTCGGTGCGCGTGTTGTCCTGCCGACCTTGCAGGCTCTCGTTCATCCACTTCGCCATGTCGTCTTCCGAGATCTCGATTGGCTCGTTCTCCCGCGGGTCGCCTTCCGGCGCGTTCGCGGCCGTACTCGCTTCCATTTCCTGAAGCCGGCCTTCGATCTCGAGCAGCCGTTGATCGACGGTCGCGCGCAGTTGCTTTTGCTCGGCCCGCTGTTGGCGCAGGTCCGCGGCGGAGGCGTTTCGCTCTGCGCTGCTGCGGGACGCGCGCGCTTCATCGCTGCGACGCACGTCGGTCTTGCTAGACGGCTCGGGCCGCGCCAGGAAATAGAGCGTGGGCACTACCAAGACGAGCAACGCGCTGAGCCATAAAGTCTTGCGCATGTGATTTCTCCCGAACGAGGACGACGATGCCGACACACCAGGCATCCCAGCGAG
>JAYUYY010000464.1:0-5527 GCA_043752225.1 Sandaracinaceae bacterium
GACCCAGATGATGTCGACGCAGCCGGACATGATCGCGCAGTACGCACGGCACCTCGCGCACGTGTACGCACGGCGCGGCGTGCGCGATGTCGAGGTCTACGCGGACAGCTGGGCCTCGCTCAACGGCCGTCTTGCGCAGCGCCTGATCGATCCCGGCGCCGATCTGGCGCGCGCCGAGCACCCGTTCGCGCCGCGCACCGATCTCATCCCGCTCGAGGACTAAGCGCTCAGCGCCAGTGCGGCGGAAACGTCTTGGCGAAGAACGGCAGCGCTTCGATGCGGCGCATCCACGAGCCGAGCTTCGGGCCGATCTGCGAAGCCAAGCCGAGGTCCGGCATCACGCGCTCGAAGCGAGCGATCGTCGCGATCATCGGATAGAGCGTGAAGTCCGCAGCCGACAACGGCCCGATCAGAAACTCGCCGCGCAGCTCGGTCTCGAAGTACGCGAGCTCGCGCGCACAGGCCGCGACGCCGGCTTCGATCTTCTGCACATCGCGCTCGTCCGGCTTCGTGACGAACAGCTCGTGGAACACACGCTCGTGCGGCTCGAAGTAGTACGCGTCGATCTCGCGCACGAGCCGCCTCACGATCGCGCGCTCGCGGATCTCGCCGGGGAAGAGCGCGGGACCTTCGGGGAAGCGCTCTTCGAGGTACTCGACGATCGCCGCCGATTCGTAGAGCACGAAGCCTTCGTCGACGATCACCGGGATCTGGTGGCGCGGGTTGAGCTTCGCGAACTCTGGCTTTTTCATGTCGCCCGCCGAGAACGACATCAGCTTGAGCTTGTACGAAGCAGCCTTGTGCTTGAGCGCGAAATGAACCCGCCACGCGAAGGGCGAGCCAGAGCCATAGTAAAAATCGATCGGCGCGGTCTGAGCCATGCCGCCCTTATGGCTCAGTCTTGAGCCGTCGTCTGCGCCAAAGCGCCCACGTGGGAAAAATTGCCCCACAGAATCGCAAGTTGAGCAGGCTCGGACGACGGTTGGACGCTGCCTTTTGGACGCGCGGCGCTCGGCATGGATGTTGAACAGTGGGCGCGCATGACCAAGCGCCTTAACACGACCGATACCACTCGCGATCGATTGCGCTCGAGCGTCGATGCTGAAGCGACGCAGGACCAGCAGCACCATCTCTATGAGCTGCTGAGGAAGTTTCCGACGGTCATGCTCGGCACGTACGAGCAAACCGGCGAGCAGCCTTCGCTGCGAGCGCGTCCGATGGCCGTCTCGGGCCTCGAGCAGGACTGCACGCTCTACTTCATCTCGTCGATCGACGCCGACAAAGTCGACGAAGCCGAGAGCGTCCACATGGGTCACGTGTTTGGCCAATCCAAGACGCGCTTCTTCTCGCTGCACGGCCGCGTATCGGTGTCGCAAGACCGCGGGCGCATCCGACAGCTCTGGAGCAAGGCCAACGAGGTCTGGTTCAGCGGCCCCGAAGATCCGCGCGTCGCAGTGATCGCGTTCTGCCCAGAGGAAGCCGAGCTCTGGGATGCGTCCGGCGTGAAGGGCTTGAAGTTTCTCTTCAAGGCCGCGCGCGCCTTCGTCGGCGGCGCGCCGCCTTCGAAGGTCGAGAACGAACAGCACGAGCGCATCTCGCTTGGTCGTTAGACAGCGCTGTCGCGCCGGAAGACAGCGCTGTGGTGCCGGCGCTCGCCCTACGCGCTCGCGTCTCATTCACTCAAGGAAGTCATGCAAGCTTTACGATGTTCTCTTCTGGCGCTCGCGAGCGCGTGGGTCTTATCGGGCTGCGTTCACGATCGGCGCAGCTACAAGCCGCCCCCACCGCAACGCGAGCTGCATCCGAACGCGCTCAGCACGGAGTCGTGGGACGTGTGCCGCTTGCTCGGTCCCGCGACGCGCGACGAAGGCATCTACGGCACCGACCTCGGCTACACGGTGGCGCAACCGGATGGGGAGCGCCTTGCGATGTTGTTCGGGGACACCTGGGCGGAAGCTGGAGACGCCTGCCAGTACCCGGTGACGAAGAGCGACGATCTGCAAGCGACGTTGCCGGCCGAGCGCCCGGCATCGCTCGGCCCGGGCGCGCCCTCGAGCGAAGCACAAGGCAGCGTGTGCTCGACGCTCGAACGCACGCTCGATGATCCCGCTGATCCGCTGTCTTGGCGCCGCATCCGTTTGTTCGCGAGCGAAGCCGATCGCGACGCCGACGTCGTGCTCGACATGAGCGCGCTGCGAACGCCGGTCACCGCTTGGAACGACGGATCACAGGTCTTCGCGATGTTCCTGCGCGGCGACCCCGCAGCCTGTGAGAGCAGCGACGATTGCCCCGCAGGCATGCTGTGCTCGAACGACGCGGAGCAAGGCGCGACCGCGCTCGGCGAGTGCCCGCAACCATTCGCGCTGGTGGAAGATCCCGCACCGCAGCTGTGCCGCGACGATGACGACTGCGGCGCTGGCGCATGCGATCTCAGCACGACCGCCGTGTGCGTGAGCACGACGCCGTTCACCGCCAAGCACGACGGAGAGACGATCGCGCCGAGCTGGTATCGCGACGACGCGCGGCTCGGTGTCGCGCAGACGATGTACATCGCGTCCTCGAGCGGATCCGAGCGGCCCGAGGATTATCTCGTCGCGCATCGCTTCGTGACGCGCCAGTTCGTGAACGTCGTCGCGCGCACGATCGCGCATTTCGATCCGGAAGAACCGAGCCAGAACGACTACGCGCCCGGCGATCACACGCTCTTGATCTGGGGCCGCCCCGCGTTCGTGACGATGCACGGCGTGCAGAGCTTGCCGTTCTTGCTGTACGTACCGCTCGCCGAGCTGCGCGATGCCGAGGACTCGCAATGGCGCCCGCGCTTCTACGCCGGCTTCCATGGCGAGGGCCGCGTGAAGTGGTCGGAGGTAGAGAGCGAAGCGCAACCGATCTACGGCACCGAGGCGCGCGTCACACAGACGACGAACGCGGGCGAGGACGTGATCGAGTGGGAAGAACCCGAGTTCGATTACGTAAATCAGATGTCGGTGAGCTGGATCGCGCCGCTGTCGCGTTGGGTGATGGTGTACGGCGGCGATGTGCCAGCGTGGCTGGTGATGAATGCGGACGGTGCCGTGCAACGGCCCGTGAACGTGCAGCCTGCGCCCGGCGCGATTCATCAGCGCATCGCGCGCCATCCGTGGGGACGCGCAACGCTCGATGATTCAAAAGACGACGCGTGGAGCTCGGCGGCGCCGCTGCTGACACGACAGGACGCTGCGCCGTATCTCGCGTGTCCCGACGACGAGGACGCGCTGCCGGGCTGTACCGACGAGACGGATTCGAACAGCCCACTCGATCTGCTGGCGACGATCGCAGGACTCGCCGCCGATGAGCCGAGCGATGCGCTCGACGTGACGGGTGATTGCCTAGCAGGCAGCGTCACGCTGGCCGCGCAGAACGAAGCGTCGGGCGATCCGATCGGTCGGCTCTACGGCGTCAACATCATCGACGAGTGGACACAGGACGTGACGAGCAACGTCGCGGATCTCGATCGGGATGAGCGCGCGGTCGAGGTGTACTGGAACGTCTCGACCTGGAATCCATATCAAGTTGTGCTGATGAAAACTCAGCTGCGCGCCAAGCCGTAGGGTTGCTAGCCGCCGCGCGAATCAGGCCGCGCGGGTCAGGCCGCGGTCTGCTCGCGATTGCCGTGGCGTGCCAGACGCCCTTCGTCGCTCAAGTACTGCTCGTAAGTCATGCCGAGATCGAAGTACGTGTCCGGGCCCAGCTCGAGCACGCGATTGGCGAGCGAGTCGAGCAGCTTCACGTCGTGGGACGCGAAGAGCATCGGGCTCTCGTACTTAAGCAAGCCGTTGTTGAGCGCAGTGATCGACTCGAGATCCAAGTGGTTGGTCGGACCGTCGAGCAAGAGCACGTTCGGATCCTGCAACATGATGCGCGAGAACATGCAGCGCACCTTCTCGCCGCCCGACAGCACGCGCACGCTCTTCTTGGCCTCGTCGCCGCTGAAGAGCATGCGGCCGAGAAAGCCACGGATGAAGCTCTCGTCCTGAACCTTCGAGAACGGGCGTAGCCAATCGACCAGGCTCAGGTCCTGGTTGAAGAGCTGCGTGTTCTCTTTCGGGAAGTAGCCGAGGTCGACGCTACGGCCCCAGCGCACCTCGCCGCTGTCGGGCTTGTCGTTGCCCGCCAGGATCTCCATCAGCGCGGTCACCGCGCGATCACCGCCGACCACCGCGATGCGCTCGCCGCGCGTGCAGGTGAAGCGCAGGTTCTTGAACAGCACCTCACCCTCGATGCTCTTGGTGAGGCCCTCGACCGAGAGCACGTCCTTGCCGACCTCGCGCGCCGGTTTGAACACGATGTACGGGTACTTGCGCGACGAAGGCTTGATGTCCTCGAGCGTGATCTTGTCGAGCGCCTTGGCGCGCGACGTCGCTTGCGATGACTTCGAAGCGTTCGCGCTGAAGCGCTGGATGAACGTCTTGAGCTCTTGGATCTGGTCGGACTTCTTCTTGTTCGACTCTTGGCGCTGGCGCAGCGCGAGCTGACTGGTCTCGTACCAGAAGGTGTAGTTGCCCGAGAACAGCGTGATCTTCTGGAAGTCGACGTCCGCGATATGCGTGCACACGCGATCCAGAAAATGTCGATCGTGAGAGACCACGATCACGGTGTTCTTGAAGTTGTAAATGAACTCCTCGAGCCACAGAATTGAGTCGACGTCCAAGTGGTTGGTCGGCTCATCGAGCAACAGGATGTCCGGATCGCCGAACAGCGCTTGCGAGAGCAACACGCGCACCTTCTCACCGTCCGAGAGCTCTTTTACGAGCCGGCTCTGGCGGTCCGCCGTGATGCCGAGCGCGCCGAGCAAGCGACCCGCGTTGGCCTCGGCGTCCCAGCCTCCGAGATCGCCGAACTCGCCTTCGAGCTCGGCGGTGCGGATGCCATCTTCATCGCTGAAGTCCGCCTTGGCGTAGAGCGCGTCCTTCTCGACCATCACCGCGTGCAAGCGCTGGTGGCCCATGATCACCGCTTCGAGCGCGCGCACTTCGTCGTAGGCGAAGTGGTCTTGGCGCAGCGTGCTGATGCGCATCCCGGCGCCGACCGTGACCTGGCCGGAGGTCGGCTCTTGCACGCCGGACAGGCACCTCAAGAACGTCGACTTGCCCGCGCCGTTGGCGCCGATCAGGCCGTAGCAGTTGCCGGGTGTGAACTTCGCGTCGACGTTTTCGAACAGGGGCCGGGCGCCGAACGAAAGCGAGAGCTTCTCTGTAGAGATCATCGTTGGCGCCGCTCCTACCCCCGTTCTGGAGCTTGAGCAAGCGACCACAATCACTACTCGGCCAGGAGCGCGCTACTCGGCTGGGGAGGCTTCTTGCATCGAGGGAGCGCTGGAGGGGCGCGGGGCGTGCACGGGGGCTTCCTCGGCGTGCGCAGGGGCGTCGGCGAAGACGTCGATCTTGTCGCGGCCGAGCATCAGCACGAAGTCGGGCTCGCGATAGAGATGCGCGGGGATCGAGTGCGCGATCTGGCGGTGCAGCGCGGGCAGCTTCGACCAGTGCAC
>JAYUYY010000465.1:0-5519 GCA_043752225.1 Sandaracinaceae bacterium
CACCAAGCTGGCGATGATCACCGGGCCCCACCAGATGCCTGGCATCGCAGGATGGGCCTTGGCGAAGTGGCGCTCGAACCAGCCGGCGCGGAAGACCTCGATCGACTCGAGCCGGCGATTTTGCGCGCTCGGGCTAAGGAGACTGCCGTCCCACTGTTCGACAGTGTCGAGGATGCTCTGAGTAAGGAGGGAACGTCGCACGGCGATCTCTTAAGGCTAAATACGAACGAAGCGAGCTTTGAGTGTCCGGCAGATAGCGCGTGGTCTGCACGCACGCACCCCAAAGGTGCCGCGGACCCTAGCAAATCGATGCTGCCGGGCAAAGCGGGTCACGCTCGGTGTTGGGTGTTGATAGCGCGATGCTTGCGTGGCGAATCCCCTCGGCGCAGGGGGATTGGACGCTTTGGGCCGAGCTAGCGCTACTCTGCCCGTCGAACGTCCTGCCCGGAGAACCCCGTGCCCTCGATCGCTCGCCTCGTGCTCACCCTTTCGGTCATCGCGCTCGCGCTCGGCTCGAGCGCTTGTGGCGCAAGCCAGAGCAGCGAGCCCAAGACCTACGCGGTCACCAAGAAGGTCGGCGAAAAGCTGATGCGCGTGCAGGAGCTCGCCGCGCAGAAAGAATGGCAGCCCGCGCTCGATGAGCTCGCGAAGATCGAAGCGAGCAAGTACCTGAGCGACCACGAGCACGCACGCATCTTTCAGATCCGCGCCGGGCTGCTCGCCGCGCAAGAGAACCCGCCCGATCCGGTGAAGGCGCTCGAGCAGGCTGCAGCTGCGCTTGAGCAAGCCGTCGCGTTGAATGCGCTCGCCGAGGAAGACCAGCTCGCGACCGAGTTTCACTTGGGCGAGCTGTACATCATGGTCGAGCGCTTCCCCGATGCCGCCGAGACGCTCGCGCGCTGGCTGAAGCACGCGCCCAAGGCGGATGCGAGCGGCTACTACCTGACCGCGAGCGCGTACGCGCAAGCCGGCCGCTTCGCAGAAGCCGCACCGTATGCCGACGAAGCGGTGTCGCGCGCGAAGAAGCCGCAAGAGCCGTGGCTACGCTTGCAGGTTTCGATTCAGTACGAGCTCAAGCAAGACGCGGCGGTGGCCGCAGCGCTCGAGCGCTTGGTCGCCGCGTTCCCGAGCAAGGCCGAGGATTGGCTGCAGCTCGCAGAGACCTATGCGGCGCTCGATCAGGACGCCCGTTCGCTCGAGACGCTGGAGAAAGCACACGCGCGCGGCTTGCTCACGCAAGAAAACCAGCTGCTGCGGCTCGCCCAGGCGTACGTCGATCAAAAGGCGCCCGCGAAAGCCGGCGCGCTGCTCGACGACGCGTTCGCGAAGGGCACTGTCGCGAAGACTCCAGCGAGCCTCGATGTGTACGCGCGCGCTTGGATCGCAGCGGGTGATCCCGAGCACGCGGCCAAGGTGCTGCACGCGAGCGCGCAGGCCAGCGGCTCCGCCGAGACCTGGCTGCTGCTCGGCCGACTCGAGAGCGAGCGCGAAGGCTGGGCTGCGGCGCAAGCTGCGCTCGCGCGAGCGATTGTTCTCGGCGGATTGCGCGCCCAAGGTGAAGCGCAGCTGATGCTCGGCGTCGCGCTCTACAACCAACGCCAAGTCGATGCCGCCGTCGCGGCTTGGAACGAAGCCAAGAAGGACGCCGCCAGCGCGAAGGAAGCCGAGCACTGGATCGGTCAGGCCAAGGCAAAGAGCAAGCCAAGCAAGAAAGCGAGCAAGCAGTGATCTTCGCTTCACGCATCCCATCGTTGCTCGCGTGCGCGGCGCTGCTGCTCGCGGGCTTGACGCACCCGGTGCACGCCGAGCCGCCGCCCGATCTCATGCGCTTTGCAGGCCGCTACGCGTACGCGGGGACCCACGATCAAGGCCAAGCCATCGTCGACAGCGCGTTCGATGCGGCGATGCAAAAGCTCAACATGGTGATGCGCTTGATGGCGAAGAAGGCGCTCGCGCAAGGCTTCGCCGAGAGCATCGTGATCGCGTTGCCAAGCGATCGCATCTCGGTGCAAGTCGGCGATCGCACGCCCGTGCCGACCGAGCCCGGCAAGACCGAGACAGTGAAGCGCGACGGCCGCACCGGCATGCTCACGCAGCGCCTTTCCGGCAAAGCGCTCGAGGTGCTGCTCGAGGGCGACGACGGCTCGGTGCGCAACGTGTTCGAGCTCTCGGCCGATGGCAAGACGCTCAAACGGAGCGTCACGGTGAAGAGCCCGCGGCTCGACAAGCCCGTCAGCTACACGCTCTCTTACGTGCGACGCTGACCGTCGTCACTCGGCCGCGTGCGCGTAGATCACGTCGCCCGCCGCGATCAGCGCTCGGCTGATTTCGGCGACCAGCGCGCCGGGGATCGCGGGCTTGTTTTGCGCTGCGAGCGCGAGCACCACTACGCCTGCGATCACCCGGCGCTGCTCGTGCGTGCACGCGAGCAGCACCGGAAAATACAAATGCTGACCGTCACTGATCCACGCGACGAGATCCGGCGATGCCGCGTAGGTTCCGGTGACCGTGTGCGGCGTCGCGGAGCCCGACTCGAGCTCGGCGTTCATGTAGAAGGCGAGCATGTCTTCGATGCCTTCGGGAGGAAGCTCGTCGCCGAGGCTGCCCGCCAGGCGCAAGCCGCCCTGTTGCATCCCGAACAAGTAGCCGCGCTCCGCCTGCGCGCTCTCGACCAGCAGTCGCAGCGACCGTGCGACGCGTTCTTTACCGCTGCCGCTGCGTTCGATCTGCGTGCGCGGGTCGAGCGGGATCTCGGCGTCGCGCTCGGCCTCACGCGCGATCTTCTGCACCGGCGGCGGCGGCACGCTCATGAGCGCCTTGCGAGCGATGACCCCCAAGTGCTCGTAACGTGAACGCAGCCCTGAAGTGCCGCGACCGTACGTGACCCCGAGCTTGCGCACGTGGGCGCGAAACGCGACGTGGTCGTCGTTCGCGATCGCAACGCGTGCCGCGGCCTCGTGCATCACGCACACCAGCATCCCGGCGAGACCCAGGCGCTCGGCTTCAGAGATATCGCGCGCCAGCCGTTCCTTGGCCGCGCGCGGGTCGCCGAGCTCCGCGAGCGCGAGCGCACGCGCGGAGCACGCCAGCCAGCGGTTGGGTGCGAACAGCTCGCTCGCCGTGGGGTCGGCCGGGGACCCCTCGAGCGCAGTCTCGGCCACGCGCAGCGCTTGGGCGGCATCGCCCGCGCCGATTAGCGCGAGCGCATGCGGACCGGCATAGCCACTGCGCTCGAGATCGGGCAGCGCGCGCTCCGGCTCGCCGCGCAAGAGCGCATACAAGCCGCGTACGAAACCGAGCTCGCGCTGCCAGCCCTGCACGCGCACCGCGATGTCGTTGACCGCGGCGAGCACGCGACGCATGCCGAGCACGCTGCCGCACAGGTAGTAACCCCACGCCTCGTAGAGCGCGCCGCGCGCGTCGGTCAGCGTGACGCCCCACGGATCGCCGAGCGCGAGCACCTCGCGTTGCTTGCGACAGCCTTCGGCGCCCTGCTCATCGCCCGTGAACAGATGGAACACGCTGCGCACGCGCGCGGCGAGCGGAGCAAAGCCCGGGCGCGCGGCCAGCGCCTCCGCATGCAGGAGCGCGTCGCTCGAGCCTCGGACCGCTTCGTCCATCGCGCTCCAGTAGCTGAGCGCGACCTCAGCGCTGGTGCGCGCGCGCGGCTCGAGCTCGTGCGCGCCCGCGCGTTGCAGGCGTGCGAGCGTCTCGCGCCGGCGCGCCAGCACATCGCGCCCGGACAGCGAGTCGGTCGCTTGGCCGAGGATCTCATGCAGCACGTCGAAGCCCACCGACAGCGAGCACAGCGGCGCGATCACGCTCGCCAGGTGCTGCAGCGCGTCGACCTCGCCGCGCGTCGCGTACGCGCCGGTCAGCACCGACGCGACGTAGCCGAGCTCGTTGAGCGCGTACGTGGGCTCGAGCCCGCGCTGCGAAGGGCTCGCACTTTCGTAGCGGCTGCGCGCGACGCCGATCGCCTGACGGATGCGCGCCGCCGGCCTGCGCTTGCTCGCTGCATCAACCGCGTTGCCGAGCGCGTCGAAGTCGGCGCGCCCGCAGTCCGCGACCAACCGCGAAAGCGCGCCCGCCGCGTGACGCACCAAGCCGAGATCCGCGCTCGCCGCGAGCTGCACCAACGCGCGCTGCAACGGGTAGACCTGCGCTGGAGCGGCGCCGGTGTGGAGCGCGTGCTCGAGCGCTGCCACGTGGGTCGCGATCGAGTGAGGCGTGCGACCGAAGCGCGTGCTCTCGACGTCCGCGACCAAGCCGAGCGCCGCGAACGATCGCGCGCCGTCGCCGGCCAAGCGCCAGTGGTGCGCGGCGAGCAGCAGCGCTTCGTCGCTCAGCTGCTGCGAGCGCGCTTGATAGACCGCGCCGAGCCGGCCGTGCAGCGCGCGCAGGTGCTCGGGTTGTGCGGTCTTGAGCACGGCGCGCTCGAGCCCGCGCCTGCGCAGCATGTAAAAGCCGTCGTTGGCCATCACCACACCGGCGGACTCGAGCTCAAGCAACGCTCCATAGATATCTTGCGGCGCGGGCAGCGCGCTGAGCTGCGCTATTTCGTCCAGCTCGAGCGCGCCGTGCTCTGTGAGCAACGCGAACGGATGCGCGAGCGTGCGTGCGCGCTCGCTCAGCTCCGCGAGCAGCTGCTCGCACGCCTGCTCTACGCTCGCGGGCAACGGCTGATCGCGCAGCGACTCGGGCAGCGTCCAGCTACCGCGCTCGTAGCGCGCGATGCGATGGTCGACGAGGTATTGCAAGAGCTCGAGGATCGTCTCGGGCACGCCCTGCGACAGCGCGTGAGCCCATTGCGCGACCGCGCGCAGGTGCGGCGCTTCGCCGAAGACCGAACGCACCAGCCGCTCGGTCTGCTCGGCGTTGAACGCCTTGAGCTCGAGGCGCGCAGCGCTCTCGGCCAAGCCGACGCGCGGCCGCATGCTCCCGCCCACCGGATCCGCGAGCGCGCTCGCGCACACGACCAGCTTGTGCTCCGACGCATCGCGGCTGAGCAGCGCGATGCAGACCTTCGAGGCCTCGTCCGCTTTGTCGAAGTCGTCGAGCGCGATCATGACCGAGCGCGCATCCGCGATCTCGAGGATGAAGCCGCGCGCCGCGTGATCGAGCATCGCGATCCGCTGGGCCGGATCGTCGAACGCCTGCAGCGCGGGCCGGATCGCGAGCTTGTCGATCAAGTGCGGCAAGAGATGCCCAAGCACCGCAGCGCGCTTCTCGAACGCGATCAACGCCTGCTCGGGCGCGGCGTCGACGATGCCCTCGAGTAGCGCGCGCGTAATCGCCAGCTCGCCGCGGTGCGCGCCCGCACCTTCGGCGAGCAACACCAAAACGCCGCTCAGCTTGGCTTCGAGCGCGTGGCTCTGCAGCAGACGCGAGCGCCCGAGCCCCGCTGCGCCTTCGATCCACATCGCACTGCCGCGGCCGCGCGATGCGCGCACCAAGCGCTTGTGAAAGCTGCCGAGCGTCTCGCTGTGACCGATCAACGTCGGCGTCGCGACGTACGC
>JAYUYY010000466.1:0-2051 GCA_043752225.1 Sandaracinaceae bacterium
CGTGACGAGCGGCAATCGCAGCGCGAGCGCGATCGCGATCAACGATGGTGAAGCGCTCGAGCGGCTCGCGGGCGTCGCGGATCTGTATGTCACGCACGATCGGGCGATCGAGCTGCCGTATGAAGATTCCGTCATCCGCGCTGTGCACGGCCGCAGCATGCCGCTGCGGCGCGCACGCGGTCATGCGCCGCTGCCGCTCGAGCTGCCAATCGAGCTTGCACTCGACTTGGCCGGCGTGCCGACGCTCGCGCTCGGCGGGCATCTCAAAGCGGTGTTCGCGCTCGGGCATTCGGTAGGCGACGAAAGCTCGGCACGCTCACACATCGTGCTGAGCCCGTGCTTTGGTGATCTCGAGGCGCACGACAGCTACAGCGCGTGGTCGCGCGCGATCGAGCAATTCGAGCGTGTGTTTCGCTTCGCACCCGCGCGCATCGCACACGATTTGCACCCGGAGTACGCGTCGAGTCGGTACGCGCTAACGCGCTGCGATGCTGGCGCAATCGAGCGCGTCGCGGTCCAGCACCATCACGCGCACATGGCGAGCTGCATGCTCGAGCACGGACTCACCGGTGAGGTGATCGGCGTGTGCTTCGATGGCAGCGGGCTCGGCGACGACGGCACGTTGTGGGGCGGTGAGTGGTTGACCGGTGGATACGCGCACGCGCTGCGTTCGGCTCACCTGATGCCGATGCCGCTCGTGGGCGGCGACCGCGCGGCGCGTGAGCCTTGGCGGATCGCCCTCGCCTATGCGCGCGCGGCCGATGCGCCGGCGAGCATCGAGCGGCTCACGGAGCGGGTCGAGCCGCGCGCGTTGCGAGCGGTCCACGGCCTGATCGATCGCTTCCAAACCGGCGCGCAGGCGAGCGGAGTCGTGCCGACCAGCAGCATGGGACGGCTGTTCGATGCGGTCGCTGCGCTGCTCGGGCTTTCGCTGACGACGAGCTACGAAGGCGAGCCCGCGATGCAGCTCGAGGCGCTCGCGTCGCGCGCGACGCCCTCGACCGACGCGTACGGGTTCGAGCTGTCACGCGGCGCGACGCTCTCGATCGACGTGCGCCCGATGGTGCGCGAGATCGATCGCGCGCTCAGCCGCGGTGCAGCGCGCGAGACGATCGCTCTGCGCTTTCACAACACGGTGGTCGAGATGATCGCGCGCGTGTGCGGCTTGCTGCGCGAGCGCAGCCGCCTGCAACGCGTGGTGCTGTCGGGAGGCGTCTTCGCCAACGCGCTGATCACGACGCGCGCCGTCGCAGCGCTGCGCGCGCGCGACTTCGAGGTCTACGTTCACGAGCGGGTACCGACCAACGACGGCGGCTTGTGCCTCGGCCAGCTCGCGGTCGCGGCGCACGCGGGCCTTTCGACAAGCCATTCGAAAAACTACGCGCAAGGGGTGAGCTGAATGTGCCTCGCGGTACCCGGACGGATTGCAGAGGTCTTGCTCGAAGCGGACGTGCGCATGGGCCTGGTGGTGTTTGGCGGCGTGACGCGGCGCGTGTGTCTCGAGCACGTGCTCGACGCGATGCGCGCGCACCCGCTCGGCGTGGACGCTGCGTTCTTGGGCGAGCTCGTCGCCGAGCACCCGGGAACGGTGGTGCTGCGCTCGCGGCTCGGCGGCATGCGCATCGTCGCGATGCTGAGCGGCGATCAGCTGCCGCGCATTTGTTAGGCGGATTCGGAAGAGGAGGTCGTACATGGCTGACACACCGATCCGCTCGCTGATGCAGAGTCCCGCGGTCGCCGAGGTCGACGTGTTGTGGATCACCGCGGGCTTGAGCTGCGACGGCGACTCGGTCTCGATCACCGCGGCCACGCAGCCGAGCTTGGAAGACGTGCTGCTCGGCGCCCTGCCCGGCTTGCCCAAGGTGAACCTGCATCACCCCGTGCTCGCGTTCGAGACCGGCGAAGACTTCCTCGCACCGTTTCGTCGCGCCGCGCGCGGCGAGTCGCCGAGGCCGTTCGTGCTGGTGATCGAGGGCTCGATCCCGAACGAGTCGATCAAGGAGGAAGGCTTCTGGGCCACGCTCGGCATGGACGAGCACGGCCCACCGATC
>JAYUYY010000467.1:0-2051 GCA_043752225.1 Sandaracinaceae bacterium
CCCCACCAAGCGCGGCCTCGTCAACGAGCTCCTGGTCCGCAACTACCCGTAGCGAAGGCTAGAGATAAATCCGTGGGACGCGCGGCGAGATGCTCGTAAGCACCTCGTACGCGATTGTCCCGGATGCGTCCGCGAGATCGCTGGCCGTCAGCGTTGCGTCGCCCTGCTTGCCGATCAGCACCACGTCGTCGCCGACGTCTACGCCCGGCACGTCGGTCACGTCGAGCGTCGTGAGATCCATCGACACGCGCCCGACGATCGGACAGCGCTGGCCGCGCACCAACATGTGCCCGCGGTTGCTCGCGCTGCGCATCAAACCATCGCCGTAACCCATCGGCACGGTCGCGATCCGCGACGCGCGTTCGGTGCGAAAGGTCTGGTCTTAGCCAACCGGGCTTCCCGGCGGCAAGTCGCGCAGCGCGATCAGCTCGGTGCGCACCGCCATCACCGGCGAGAGCTCGCTGCCGTCAGCTGCGCCCGGCGCGCCCGATACACCAGGCGCAACGCCATACAAAGCGAGACCGGTTCGCACCAGGTCGTAGCGCGCAGCCGGATGCAGGTACGTCGCAGCGCTGTTGGCCGCGTGCACGAAGCGCGGCCGATGACCGTGATCATGCAAGTACGCGAGCGCTTGTTCGAACAGCGCGAGCTGCCGATGAGTTTCCTGCGCGTCCGAGTCGGCGCTCGACAGGTGCGTCATCACGCCGTCGATCCGCACGAGCGGCGTTCGCTCGAGCGCACGGAGGAGTGGGCCGAGCTCATCGAGCGCCACGCCGAGCCGCGCCATGCCGGTGTCGATCTTGAGATGCACCGGCACCGCGCGACCGCCGCCGATCGCGCGGCTCGCGCGCGCGAACGCTTCGATCTGCGAGAGCGAGTACACGACCGGCGTGAGGTGCGCCGCGAGCACGCGCTCGTGGGCTTCACCGTAGACGCCATTGAGCACCAAGATCTGCGTGGTCACGCCGCAGGCGCGCAGCGCGAGGCCTTCCTCGGCGAGCGCGACGCACAAGCCATCGACCTTCTCGCTCTCGAGACAGCGCGCGACCGGCACGATGCCGTGGCCGTACGCGTCGGCCTTCACGACCACGAACACGCGGCTGCTGCCGGCGACGCGGCGCACCACGCGCAGGTTGCGCGCGAGCGCGGCAAGATCGATCTCCGCGCGCGTCGGGCGGGTCGGCGGCAGCCGATGCGAAGGGCCGCGAGGGCTCTGCGGCAGCGGGAACACCTCGGCCTGCATGGCCTCGATGGCTAGCCCCCCGCGCGGACCGCGTCAAGGAATCGGGGCGATTCGCCCTCACACCGGCTCCAGACACCGCCGTCTTTCCACGTTTTTGAGCGGCGTTGTGTAGGCATTCGCGCGGGCTTACGGCTGGTTTGCGAGACTGGCGCCAGCCCTTCGACGCGCGGTATAGGTCGCCGCATGCGGATCCAGGTAAACGGCGAATCGCGCGAGGTCGCGCACGGCGCGACGGTCGCAGCGCTGCTGCGCGACTTGGGCGTCGACCAGGGACCGGTCGCGGTCGAGCGCAACCGCGCGCTCGTCCCGCGCGCCTCGCACGCGCAAACTGAGCTCGCCGAAGGCGACGAGCTCGAGGTCGTTCAATTCGTCGGCGGCGGCTGAGCGCAATCGCTGAGCGCAATCGCACACGCAACACTCGCAGCGCAAACACTCGCACATTCACTAGAGCACTATGGCAGACGGTCTTCGTATCGGTGAGCTCGAGCTGCGGTCACGCCTGATCGTCGGCACGGGCAAGTACAAGGATCTCGACGAGACGCGCGCGGCGCTCGAAGCATCGGGCGCGGACATGGTCACGGTCGCGGTGCGCCGGCTCGATCTCTCTTCTCCGATCTCATCGCCGAAAGGCGATTCGATCGCGCGCTTCCTGCAGAGCGCAGGCTACAAGCTGCTGCCGAACACGGCCGGCTGCTACACGGCCGAAGAAGCCGTGCGCACCTGCCGACTGGCGCGCGAGCTCGGCATGAGCGGCGTCGTCAAAGTCGAGGTCATCGGCGACAAGAAGACGCTCTTCCCCGATGTCGCG
>JAYUYY010000468.1:0-2049 GCA_043752225.1 Sandaracinaceae bacterium
CAACCCGCGCCCGACATGACGTTCACCACGGCGCAGACCGCGCCGGCCGCGGCACCGTTGCAAGCGCCGCCAGCGGCGCAAGCACCGATGCCGGTACCGAGCGCTGCGAGTGTTCCGAAGGGCTCACCGTTCGCCGTCGACGTGCGCGAAGGCGGCGCACGCGCTGCCGCAGCGCCGAGCGTGGCCGCGTCGAAGACGATCGTGCGCACGGTCAGCACCGAGACCGCCGCGATCACCAAGTCCGCGCCGAAGAACATGCGCTTTGGTGCGGCGAGCGCGCCCGCGCGTGCTCAACGCTTCGAGCTGCGGATGAGCAAGCCGATCGCGGCGATCGAAGGTCTGGCCGATGCCGGAGGCTTCACGATCATCGTTCATGGCACGCTCTCGCTCGATCGCGCGGGCCCGATCAGCGCATCGCATCGCGCCGTCGCACGCGCGATGGTGCTCAACAAAGGCGACCGCGCAGAGCTCACCATCCGCTTCGTCGACGGCAAGCGCCCGAGCTACCAGGTGCGCGCCGAGGGCGCGACGCTTTACCTCGCGATCGAAGAGCAGTAGCCCGCGCGCTCAGCTCTCGCGCGGGTCGGGGCGACACGCCAGCGAGATCTCGAACGTCGTGCCGCTGCCGACCTCGCTGCGCACGGCGATCGCGCCGCGGTGCTGCTCGACGATGTTCTTCACGATCGAGAGCCCAAGGCCGGTGCCTTTGCCTTCGCCTTTGGTGGTGAAGAACGGCTCGAACACGCGGCCGAGGCTGTGCTCTGGAATGCCGCGGCCGTTGTCGAGGATGCGCGCGACCAGGCGCCCATCGGTCGAAGGCGCGGTCTCGATCACCAGCTTGCCCGCGCCGAGCGGCATCGCGTGGCAGGCGTTGGTGATGAGATTGACGAACACCTGCACCAGCTGTCCGCGCACGCCATAGACCGGCGGCAAGCTTGGGTCGTAGCGCCGTTCGATCTTGGCTGCGGTCTCCTCGATCAAGTGCTCGCAGTAGCCGATCGCCTGATCGATCAGCTCGTGCACGTCGACCGGCACGGGCCGCTCGGTCGAAGGCCGCGCATACGTCACGAGGTCGCGCGTGAAGTTCAAGATCCGGTGCGCGCTCTCGACGATCCGGCGCAGCTTCTCGAGATCGCTCGCCGGTGCGCCGTCGCGCGTCGCCTTCTGCAGCAGGTAATCGCCATAGACGGAGATGCTGGTCAGCGGATTGTTGAGCTCGTGCACGACGCCCGCGGCGAGCTGGCCGAGCGTCGCGAGCTTCTCGGCGTGGATGATCTGCTCTTCCAGCTCGCGCAGCTCGGTCACGTCGCGATAGATGTAGATGACGCCTTCGATGTCGCCATCCGGGCTCAAGATCGACGCGGCGTTGACCGCGACTTGCGCCGCGCTGCCATCGCGCCGCGGCAAGCGCGCTTCGAAGTTCGTGCTCGGCTCGCCGCGCATCGCGTTGATGTACACGGGCAGGAGCCGCCGGCGCTCGGTCTCCGGCAAGAGGCTCAAGTAGTCTTGCCCGATCAGCTCTTCGCGCTTCATCCCGGTGATGGTGAGAAACGAGCGGTTCGCGAGCGTGATCTCGCCGCCGCGTCCCATCACCATGATCGGCACGTTCGCGTGGTCGAGCAGCTTGCCGAGGTAATCGCGCAAGTACAGCGACTCGCGGTGCAGGCGCGCGTTGCGCAGCGCGCTGCCGAGCTGAAGCGAGAGCTGCACGATCACCGCGCGATCGTCGGCCGGGATCGACTCCTGCGACGGATACTCGACCGACACGATGCCGGCGATCGCGCCGCCGTCGGTGAGCGGAACATCGAAGCCCGCCGCGCCTTGCGCGAACACCGGCGCGTATTGCTCGATGACCGCGATCGGGCTCGTGGTGGCGTGCGTAAGCGCAAGGCCGTGCCGCTTGAGCGCTTCGCGCGTCAGCTCGACGCGGTCGCGGCGATCCGGCCGCAGCCGACCGGTCGCGTAGACCGTGCCGAGCTCGCCGCGCTCGCGATGCAAGAGCCGCACGCAGAAGTAGCGGCCGACGAACAGCTGACGCATGCGCTGGAC
>JAYUYY010000469.1:0-2049 GCA_043752225.1 Sandaracinaceae bacterium
CTCGCCGACGCCGCCGCCGAAGCTGAGCACGTTGAGCACGGCGCGCTGCTCGCGCGCGACCTTCAGGCGGTAGATGCCGATTGCGCGGCGCCACAGGTGGTACGCCGTCGGCGCGCGCAGCGGGAGCGCTGCGATCTCCCAGAGGTTCAAGCCGCAGTCGAGCGCGACCTTCCCGACCTGCCAGTCGCAGACGACCGCCTCTTCGCTGTACCAACCGACCGAGTCGGGCTGGTCGTACCCCCAGATGCGCAGCGGGTAGCCGTACGGGTCGGATTCGCCGTTGCAGTTGGTGACGACGATGTCGCCGACCTTGACGTTTTTCACGTCTGCTCCGGCCTCGAGCACCTCGCCCACGGCGCTGTTGCCGGGGAACATCTTGCCGCCGCGCGCCTGCGCGATGTTGACCGTGTCGGCAGTCGCCGCGTGGTCGATATTGTGCTCGGCCGAGGCCGCCAGGATCTTGAGCCGCACGTCCTTGCTGCCCATCGGCCGCAGGGTCAGCTCGTCGAGCGCGATGATCCGCGAGACGTCGACCTTGGTGACGTCGCCACCCGAGCGCTCGGCTTCTTTGGCAATGGCATCGGTGGTGATGGAGTACGCACGTGTCTTGCTCATGATCGCGACCTCAAGGTGGGCAGCCTTGTCCAAAAAGCGCGGCGCCCAAAAACGGGGCCGTTTCAATACAACAATTTCGCGCGATCGCGCAGGGGTCGGAGCGAAAACGACCAAGGCCCATGCCTCCACGACGGCAGATTGATTTGCCCGCCGGCGCGAAGTTGGGGGATCATGGCCGGCTCACGGCGTTGTTCATCGGGCTGCTGTTCGCAGCGGCCCCCAGGCGGAGACGGTCATCGGCAAGCTGGTTCTGCTCACGTTGCTGCTGCTCGCGGGTCTCGCCGCGTTCGTCGGGCGCACGGAGCTCGAGCTCCGCGAGCTGAGCAAGACTGTCGACACGCATGTCGCGACGTATCAGCGGCAGCGTTGGGAGCGGCCCGTTTTGCGCGGGGTCGCGGTGCCGGGCAATGCCGCGCACGCGGCGCAGCAGGCGCTCGATGGCTTTCCGCGGCTGCAGAGCGATCCGCGCGAGAAGCTCGCTGAGCTGGTCCACTACGGTCGCCCGCCGAGCCCCGAGCAGATCGTTTGGCTCGACGCGCAAGCTGAACGCCTGGCCGCGTTGCGCGCAGCGACGCAGCAGAACTGGGCGGTCACCGCGCTCGACCCGGCGCAGCCGACCAACCCGCCACAGCCCGACTACGTGCGCTTCGTCGACGCGATCCTCGTGCTGCTCGCGGACGCGTCGCGCTCACCGCCTGAAGCCTGCCTGACCGCCGCCAGCGATGCGATTCGGCTCGGCCAAGATCTCGTGCCGGGGGCAGAGATCGAAGCCACGAGCGTCTCGATGCGGATTACCAGCCTGGCGACTCCTGTGCTGACCCGTTGCGCGCGCGGGGCGCCGTACGCGGCGCTGTTGAGCGCAGCGCGCGAGCTGCACAACATGGCGACGCATTCGCCGCCGAGCTTCGGCGGGATCGAGCTGGTCGACACGCAAATGCTCGTGCGGATCCGCGAGCTCGCGACCGCGTGGCCCGTGCCGCCCGGTGAGAACCCGCTCGCGCGGATCCGCCGCCGGCCGGTGTTGTTCGAAGCCTTCAAGCACTTCGACAAGCCGGCGCGCTGGCGCGCGATCAGCGCGAGCGATTATCCGGATGCGCTGCAGAGCTGGCTCGACGAGCAGGAGTGGCGCGACAAATCGGAGCTCGACATCGTGCGCGACGCGAGCCCCGAGGTGACCGGCTGGCTGTTCGATGACATGCGCGGTCACGCGCTCCTGCGCGTGCTGACGGTCGGCCTCGCGACCTTGGCCGAGCGCGAAAATCGCCAGCGCATGCCGCGTGAGCCGCTCAACCTCGCCGATCCCGCGCTGCGCGATCCGTTCAATGGCAGGCCGCTCAACTGGCGCGTGGCGCAAGACGGGAGCGAGCTCACGCTGTGGTCCATGGGTGAGGACAGGCGCGACGACAAGGGCTCGTCCGAATGGGCCGCTCAGGC
>JAYUYY010000470.1:0-5510 GCA_043752225.1 Sandaracinaceae bacterium
GTGAGATCGCGCTGCTCGAACACGACGTCCACGACGCGCCGCACGTTTTCGGCGATGCGCGTGGTCGGCTCGGGGCCTTCCGGGTCGACCACCTCGACGACCGCCATGATGCGCTGGATGAACTGCTCCATCAGCTCGAGAAAGACCGCGTCCTTGCTGTCGAAGTAGAGATAGAACGTGCCGCGTGAGATTTCGGCGGCCTCAATCACGTCGGCGATCGAGGTCGCGTGGTAGCCGCGCTGACTGAACAGCGCGGTCGCCGCGAGCAAGATGTGCGTGCGTCGGCGCTCGCGCTGCGCCTCCGCGCGGGCTGAACGTCGTTCGCTCTCCTCAGCGCGCATGCGGCAGCCCTCCCCTAAGCGCAAATGTCGATCGCGTGCTCGAGCACGGTCAAACGTTTGGGCAGATAGCGTTCGACTTCACCGTCGATCATTAGGTCGACCGGCTCCAACACATCCAAATGGACATCGCTAACTTGCGTGCAAGCGATTTCGGGCATGTGCACGTGCGTGCCGCGGAAGATGCGCGGGAACGCCGAGACCAAGCGGCCCCTGCTCATCGGGCCGGCGACGACGATGTCGAGCTTGCCGTCGGCCGTGTTCGCATACGGCGCCATCATCATGCTGCCGCCCGTGTAGCGACTGTTGTTGAACGAGATGAACACCGCAAACGGATCCCAAGGGCGGCTGCCCTCTGGACGCAGGTGCCATTGCTTGGCCTGCAGCGAAACGGCTTCGAGCACGACCGACACCGCGTAGCCCGCAGGCCCCAGCGACTTGAAGCGGCGATTGGTGGTCGTCGCGACGTCGGCGACGAAGCCCGCGCTCATCAAGTTGATGAAGTAGCGCTCGCCCATCGAGTGCTGCAGGCGAATCACATCGCATGGCTTGCGCACGTCGCGCAGCAGCGCTTCGCTCGCACCTTCAGCGCCGCGCGAGGTGAAGTCGCGCAGGAACGAGTTGCCGGTGCCGAGCGGCAAGAAGCCCAAGAGCGGACGATCCTTCGGATCTTTTGCGTTGAGCGCTTCCGGCAAGAGGCCATTGACGATCTCGTACGCCGTGCCGTCACCACCGACCGCGATCAGCTTGCGAAAGCCACGCGCGAACGCTTCACGCGCAAAGCGCGTCGCATCGCCCGGAGCGCGCGTGTGCGCTTCCTCGATCATCAGACCTTGCGCGCGCAGCCGATCGAGCGCGGCGGGTGCGAGCACTCCGCATTTCCCGGCGCCCGCGGCCGGATTCACGATCGCAAAGAACGTCATGCGTCCACCGCCTGGCGCATGCCGTCTCGAGAGTCCGCGCGAGCCGTGGTGGCATCCGCGTTGCCACCATGAAGCGCGAGGGGCATCGCGTTCGCTGCTCGAAGCGAGCTCGCGAGCACCTCGCGTTTGAGCTTCTGTGACGCGGTGCGCGGAAACTCCGCGTCGCAGATCACGTAGCCGGCGACGCGCTTGTATGCCGCGAGCGACTGATTCGCCTTGCGAATCGCCTCGAGCAAGAGAGCTTCGGATTGGCCCTTGCGCGGCCGAGCGATCAGAACGAGCTGCTCTGCGTGGTGCGAAAGCGCTCGGCTCGAGAGCACGCAGAGCTCTTCACAATCGATGCTTTCGAACGCGCTCTCGACGTCTTCGGGATACACGTTTTTTCCACCCTCGGTGACGATCATGTTCTTGCTGCGACCGACGAGCTTGAGATGTCCTGAAGCATCGAGCACCCCGAGATCCCCTGTGCGCAGCCATCCGTCGCACAGGGCTTCTGCGGTCAGCTCGGGCGCGTCGAGGTAGCCGACCATGACGGTGCGCGAGCGCACGTACACCTCGCCGATGCCGTCTTGGCCGACGCTGCGCAGCGCAAGCTCGACCCCCGGTGCTGCGCGCCCCACGGAGTCCGCGCGATACGGCGAGAGATCGTTGACGGTGATCACCGTGCACGCTTCGGTCAGGCCGTAACCGATCACCACAGGAATGCCGAGCCGGTAGAAAAAATCAGCGAGCTCGCGTTCGACAAAGGCACCGCCGGCGAAGATCTGGCGCAGCTTGCCGCCGAGCTTGGCGTGCACGGGCGCGAGCAACGCGCGCGACATCCGCGGGTTGGGCGCGCGTTGCGTGGCCAGCTCGTTGAGATCGGACAAGCCGTCGATCACACGCTTCTGCCACTCGGGGAGATCATCGAGCTGGGCTTGGATCTTCTCGCGCAGCGTTCGCAAGATGCGCGGCACGAGGGCGGTGTGCGTGACGCCGTAGCGCTGCATCGTGGGCGCCAGAAACTCCGCACGCAGCGTGCGCTGGTGCACGACCGCAGCGCCGAACAAGAACGGGATAACCGTCCCGCACATGAAGTCGATCGCGTGATTCGTCGGCAACACCGAGAAATAGCGGTCCTCCGGCTGCATCGGGAACATGCGGCCGAGTCCCTGCGCCTGCTCGAGGTAGCTATCGTGCGTGAGCAGGCAGCCCTTCGGCGTTCCAGAAGTGCCGGACGAATACACCAGACACGCGACGTCCTGCCGAGCGCGTGCGCGATACACGAACGTGCCGCCCTTGGCTTGCTCCCAACGCTCTGCGCCTGCGATCGCCGCGCTCTCGGACGCGGGCGTGTCCGTGACGAGACAGCGCGGACCGGATCCGTTCGGCGCAAGCGCTAAGTCGCTCGCGATGACGTGCTCGGTCACGACCGCGAACGGCTTGCAGTGCGCGATCAGCTTGCACTGCTCGTCCGCGGTGAGCTTGTAGTCGATCGGCACGATCACGCCGCCGCACCACAGCACGGCAAAGCTGCTGACGACCCACTTGTGCTGGTTCGACATCAGGATTGCGCAGCGGTCGCCCGGCGCGAAACCCTGGGACTGTAGCCACGCGCCGATGCGCTCCGCTTCGCGCCACAGCTGCAAGTACGTGAGCTGAGCTTGCTCGCGATGGCGATCGATCTCGATCAGTGCGACGCGGCTCTTGTAGGTGAGCACGGCGTCGCGCAGCGCATCTCCAAGACAAGGTAAGCGCGAGAGATCGAGCATCAGGCTTCTCCGCTCGGCAAGTACGGCATCAGCTCTTCGCTCGCGGCGAAACCCGCGAGCGCGCGCTCGACGCGTGGATGCTCGAACAGCTCGACGAAGAGCTGCTTCTCGGCTTCGAGCTCAGCGATCGGCACGGGCTTCATGAACCTCTTTGCGCTGCGCACCACATCCGGAGCGAAACGCGCGCTCTGCTGCGCGACCTCACGCGCGACCGTGAGCGCCTCTCCGCGTTGCACGACCTGGCTGACGAGACCGAGCTCGCCTGCGCGACGCGCTCCGAGGCTGCGGCCGGTCAGCAAGAGATCGCGCACGACTGCGTTCGGCAGCTCACGCGCCAGCCGCGGGATGCCGCCGAAACCTGGGATGAGTCCGAGCCGCAGCTCGGGAAAGCAAAACCGCGCGGTGGAATCCGCGACCAGCACATCGAGCGTCAGCGCGAGCTCGAAGCCGCCGCCGAAGCACGTGCCGTGCACTGCACCGATCGTGGTGCATGGCAGCGAGTCGAGCCGGTTCATCACCGCGTGAATGCGATCGAGAAAGGCAGCGAGCTCGGCGCGGTAGTCAGCGATGACTCGCCCCGCGATCGTGCGATGCAGCTCGCGCAAGTCCGCGCCTGCGCAAAAACCTCGAGGCAAGCCGCTGTGCACGATCACCGCGCGCGGAGCTTGAGCATCGACAAAGTCGAGAAAGCGCTCGAGGTCGGCAAGCATCGCGCGGCCGATCTCGTTGAGCGGCGGCGCTTGTAGCCGCAGCTCAACGATGCCGTTCTGCTCGCTCCATTC
Organism: Sandaracinaceae bacterium; assembly: GCA_043752225.1. Lineage (GTDB taxonomy): Bacteria > Myxococcota_A > Polyangia > Polyangiales > JAFGIB01 > JAYUYY01. The sequence continues at coordinate 3,795 of JAYUYY010000470.1, forward strand.
TGTCATCGGTACATCTGCTCGATGGCTTGCGCGTAGCGTTGCTCGACCGCCTTGCGCTTGATCTTTTGGTTCGCCGTAAGCAAACCGTTTTCGATCGTGAACGGCTCGGGAGCGCGCAGGTGCTTACGAACACGCTGGTAATGCGGGAGCGCTTCGTTCACGGCGTGGATCGCGCGCTCGATGTCCGAGTCGCTGAGCGCGCCCGTAACGATCGCGGATAGATGCGGGCGGCCATGACCCAGCACGACGACGTGCTCGATACCCGGAGCCGCTTCCGCGATGCGTTGCTCGATCGGCAAGGGCGCGACGTTGTGGCCGGACTCGGGCACCAGCACGTCCTTCACTCGTCCGAGCACCTTCAGGCTGCCGGCGGCATCGAGCTCAACGAGATCACCGGTATGCAACCAACCGTCGTGCAGCATCTCTTTGGTCGCGTCGGGTCGATTCCAGTAGCCCATGAAGACGTGCGGGCCGCGCACCAGCAGCTCGCCCGCGTCGCTCAGCTTCAAGTCGCAGCCTGCAATCGCGCGGCCGACGCGGCCCGGCACGACGTTCTGCGTGTCGTCGATCGTCGCGATCGCCGTGGTCTCGGTCAGGCCATAGACCTGGTAGACCGGGATGCCGATGGCTTGGAACCAGAGCTGAGTCTCCTCGCTCAGCGGCGCCGAGCCACAGGCGAGAAACTCGAGGTTCGGGCCGATCATCTCCTTGATGCGCGGGAAGAGCGCGCGGCGCGCGAGCACGAGCAGCGCGCGGTCGATCGGCTTGGCATCGCGCGGCGCGATTGCAGCGCGCATCGCACGCGCGTAGAGCTTTGCGGCAGCGCCCCCCATCGCGTTGATCTTGCTCGAGACGCCGGCGCGAATGCGCTCGAGCAGCGCGGGCACGTTCAAGCTGTAGTGCGGCATCGCGAGCGCCAGCTCTTGCTGCAAGCGCGCGAGGTCCAAGCTCAGCATAATGGGGTTGCCGCGATGCAGCTGGCTCCACAGCATGATCCGCGAGCCGGCAAAGCAGAATGGCAAGTAGTGAAAGACGCGGTCCTCGCTGCGGCCACCGCGCGTCATCTTCGCGAGCTCGCGCACAGTGACGCCGAGCATGTGCTCGATGCCCGGGCTCGCGAGCATCACGCCCTTGGGCTCGCCGCTCGTGCCGGACGTGTAGATCAGCGTGACCGGTCGTTCGAGATTCGACGTCGCGGGCTCGCGGATCGTCGCGGGCAGCGCGAACGCTTCGGCGTAGAGCGCGATCTTCGCAGGCTCGGGCCACGCCTTCTCGATCGACTCCGCCAGCGCGTTGCCCGCCGCGAGCAGCAGCACCGGCGTGCAATCGCGCAGCATGCCGGCGAGCTGTGCCGGCTCTTGCCGCGCGTAGAGCGGCACGCTGATCGCCCCCTCGGCAATGATCGCGAGATCGATCGCGGCCCAGCGCGCCGAGTTCGGTCCGAGCAGCGCGACGCGATCCCCGGCTTTGACGTCCTTGCCGCGCAGGAACGTTCGTACGCGCGCGACATCGTCCAGCAGCTCGTTGCCACTCGTCGCGATCATGCGATCGGCGAGCACCTCGTAGAGCACCGGCGCAGCTGCGCGCGCAGCGCAGCGTTCCAAGATCGCCTGCACGAAGCTCATGCCGATACCTCGAGCAGCTGCTGCAGGTCGCGTCCAAGCGCCGGCAGGTAGTGCTCATAGCTGCGCGGCACGGAGCGCCGCGGAAAATCCG
>JAYUYY010000471.1:0-2046 GCA_043752225.1 Sandaracinaceae bacterium
TGAAGCGCAGCGGGGTCGTCTGCTCGTTCACGACGTGGCATTCCCACTCGAGCTTGTCGCCCGGCATGAGATCGAGCACCCCGCTCCAACCACCTTCGACGCCCATCGCCGCGTTCGGCGCAAGGTTCGTGATCAAGGTGTTGTATTCGAGCAGCAGCGGCTCTTCCCAGTGCAAGCCCTCATAGAACAGCTCGCGTTGGCTGCCGCGCACGCGCCACGCGCTGAAGCGCCTATTGCTCGCGTGGCGATGTCCGTAGAACCAGAGCATGCGACCTTCGGCCGCAATGTCGCAGCTATACGGCCCCAGGATCGTGTCCTGATTGGGCTGCACCACGAAGCTCACGTCGCCGGTCGCGAACAGCTGCTGCGCTTCTTCGGTGACGTCCGCTGCATCGCGATACCAGAAGTTCACCCAGATCTCGCGCAGCAGCGGCTCGGTGCCGATGTTGATCGCGTGCAAGCTGACGTTGATGTTGCTCTGCGCGGCGAGCGGAATGCCGACGCCCTGGTTCTCCGGCGCGATGATCCCGCCGACTGGTGAGTCTTGCGAGATGTTCGCGGTCGCGATGCGGCGACCGCCGACATCGAAGCCACCACCACCACCGCCCGCGGTGACGATCATGTGATGCGTGCCCGGACGCATCCGAAACTGTCGGTACAAGAAGTGAACGGCGCCCGTGTTGCCTGAGACCGCACCATAGTCGAGCGTATCTTCGGCGCCTGCAGGCAGCACGTACGCACCCGGATTGTTGTAGTCGCTCGGCCCGATGTGGAGCTGGAAGCCTTTGTCCGGAGGCGGCGGCAAGATGCAGTACTCATCGCCGGGAAAGCCGGTGTCGAGACCGCACTCATCCATCGCCATCGGCGGGATGCCATCGGGCGGCTCCATGCCCATCGGGTTCACCGGCAGCGACGCATCGCTCTGGGGCATCGGATCGTCGTCGCCGGCATCGGATACCGCAGCGCTACCTGCTGCACCGGCGCTGCCTGCGGCTCCGCTTTCACCCGCGCTGCTCGCGCCCGCTTCGGGCTCGGGCATCATCGTCGTGCCTGCGCTGCCCATCGTCGTCGGGCTCTCCTCATTCAAAGAGCAACCCAGCGCGACCGTGAAAACCAATGCGAGCCAAAAAGATGCAAAACGCATAACAGCCAGCCTCCGAGCCACCCATCAACTGCTTTACACGCAGGATGGGGCCCACACAACCGCGCCGCCTTTTTCGCAATCGCATCGGCGCGTGCGGCCTGCGCCGCGTGGGCTTGTGCTGCGCACCTTGCGCCTCGCGCGATGCGAAACGCACAATGCGCCAGCGCCTACGCAGGCGCGCACGCTCGAACGCACGCGCACGCGGGACCGTGCGCCCGCCTGCGTAACCTTTTGGAGACACGCGACCGTGCGCTTCGGCATCGACTTAGGCGGCACGAAGACCGAGCTGATCGCGCTCGATCGCGCGAACGTGGAGCGGTACCGCAAGCGCGTGCCGACGCCCGCTTCCTACGACGCGATCCTCGAGCGCATCTGCGCGCTCGTGCGCGAAGCGGAGCTCGAGTTGGCTGCGACCGGGAGCATCGGCATCGCAACCCCCGGCTCGATCTCGCCTACGAGTGGCTTGATGCGCAACGCCAATACCGTGTGCCTCAACGGCCGCGCCTTCGATCGCGATCTCGCGCGCGCGCTCGGACGCGAGGTTCGCATGGCGAACGACGCAAACTGCTTCGCGCTCTCGGAAGCGAGCGACGGAGCGGGCGCGCACGCCAACGTGGTCTTCGCCGTGATCATGGGCACCGGCTGCGGCGCGGGCGTCGTCGTGCACGGCCGTTTGCTCGAAGGCGCGAGCGGCGTCGCGGGCGAGTGGGGCCACAACCCGTTGCCGTGGCCGCAGCCGAGCGAGCTCCCCGGCCCAGCGTGTTACTGCGGTAAGCAAGGGTGCATCGAGACCTTCTTGTCCGGCCCGGGCGTGAGCCGCGATCACGTGCTGCACGGCGGGGCCGAGCTCTCGACACAGGAGATCGCGGCGCGTGCGCAGCGCGCGGATGCCGAGGCGCGCG
>JAYUYY010000472.1:0-13263 GCA_043752225.1 Sandaracinaceae bacterium
ATCCCCGACTCAAAAGCCATCGCGCGCGCCCACAGGTTCTCGAGGAACCGGCCGGCGCGACCGCGCCGTCGCGGCTGACGGGCGTGCCGTCGACGGTGCCGGCGAGGAAGAAGACCGAGCCGGATTGGCCGCGGCGGCTGCATTCGTCAACGCTGTGGCAGCTCGTGCCGCCGCCTCCCGAACGCGAGTTGCGCTTTTCGCGACAGCTACTACTGTCGCAGTCGCTAGAGTCGTAAAACGCCAACGCGATCACGAACCCTTTGGAGCAGCGGACCGACCATGAGCAGCCCAATCACAGCCGACGAACGCAAACGCATCGAGCACAGCATCCGCGAGAAGGCCAAGAGCCGCGTGCGCAAGAAGCTCGGCTTCTACTGGCACTTCGTCGTGTTCGCGATGGCCAACGGCGCGATGATCGCGATCAATCGCGCGTACTCGCCTGACTACAACTGGTTCGTGTGGCCGCTCGGCGCGTGGGGCGCAGCGCTCGCGCTGCACGCATTCGCGACCTTCCAAGGCATCGGCATGAGCGAGGACATGATCGAAGCCGAAGTGCAGCGCGAGCTCGCGCGCCGCGGCCTCGTGTAGGGCCCTGGCTGCAACACGTGAGCGCAGCCGGGGGAACGGCGACGTTCCTTCGATAACTAGCGCTGCGCCGGTGCGACGCGGAGCACCGGCGCGTTGAGCTCCGAGAGATCGGGCAGCTCATCGGACTTCGGCAGGATCACGATCTCGATCCGTCCATTCATCCGCCGGCTCAGCTCATCGTGGCCGGTGGCGATCGGACGCGTGTCGGCATAGCCCGACGCCGAGAGCCTTTCCGCCGGGATTCCGTGCGCGATCAAGTACTGCGCGACGTTCACGGCACGCGTCGCCGACAGGTGCCAGCTCGAGGGAAAACGCGCGGTGCGAATCGGTGTGCCGTCGGCATGCGCTGCGATCTCGAGCTCGCGATCGGGGATCTGTGCGATCAGCGTCGCGACCTCGTCGAGCACCGCTTGGCCGTGGCGCGTGACGTCGGCTTTCTTGGGCTCGAACAACAGTGCTTCGGGGAGCTCGAGCAGCATCCGGTTGCGCACGACAAGCACCTCGAGCCGCGCCGTGCCGAGCGATCGCAAGCGCGCGAGCATGTCGCGGAAGAGCGCGCTGCGGGCGAGCGCTTGCGCTTCGTGTTTCTGGATCTCTTCGATCTTGCGCACGGCGTCATCGAGCTGCGAGGTCAACGCCGCGCGCTCGGTGCGCAGCTGCACGAACGCGTCGCGCGACTTGCGCAGCGAGCCCGCAAGATCGGCGAGATCGCGATCGATCGCGTCCAGCTGCTCGCGCGCCGGCGTCACGACCAGCACCGGTCCGCCGTCGGCCATCTCGGTCGCGCTCGCGGTGAGACCTTTGACGAGGCCGATCAGCACGCGGTTGCGCGCGTCGACGGTACGGAAGTGCACGCGCAGGTCATCGCGCTGTTGCTGCAGGTCGGTGAGCTTCTCGCGCTGTTCGCGTACGTCTCGCTCCAGCTCCTCACGGCTCGGCCCCGACGCGCAGCCGAGCCCCCCGAGCAACACGATCGCGATCGCGCATTGCATTCGTAGAGCGCGCATTAGTCATCCACCTTTTCCTGCACGGGCTCGCCATCGCCAATGCGAACGCCGCGCAGCAACACGTAGTCGATGCTGAACAAGAACCCGAGCTCGACGTAGAGCGAGCGCAAGATCGCCGGCTGCCTCTTGATCTCGGTCATCGCCCAGGCTTTGCACTCGCCTGCGCTCGAGAACGTTTGAATCGTGATCGAACGATCGGGAAAGCCGCGCAGGCCGAACAGCACCTTGCCGCCCTGCGCGCTGTTCTCGATCTTGCGCGGCCGCGTCACGCCGTACGCCGGTTGCTCTTGCCCCAAGAGCTTCGACGTCGCGTTCGGTCCGTCTTCGAAGTCGCGCCAATAGCCGTAGACGGGCTCGGCGCCGGTCAAGCGGCACTGCGCATCCACGCGCACTCCGTAGTGCACCTGGTTCTTGTTCTCGCTCTTCGCGATGAAGAAGACCGACGCCACCGGCCGGCTCGCTTCGAGCAACGCTTGCGACGCTTCACCCAGCGCGAGCGCGGGCGCCCAGAACGCGGCGGCGCAGCACAGCGCCAGGCCCCCGCATCCTGCGAGCACCCCTACCAGCGAATGCCGTTCGAGCGCCAAGCGAATGTTTTATATCATGTCGTGTTCGTCGGTCGCGGACTCGGAAAAGTTGGGTGCAAGCTGTTCGGCGAGGCTGAGCATCGCGGCTTCGCGCGCGGGAAAACCGCGGTCGTTGTAGCGCACCGCGGCGCGCCGATACGCAGCTGCAGCATCACCGCGCTTGCCCGCGGCGCGCAGCACGTCGCCGCGCTTGTGCGGCCAGCGCGGATCGTCCGGCTCCACGGCCTCGAGCTGCGCGATCAAGCCGAGCGCGTCTGGATGCCGGCGCTCTTGCAGCGCGCTGGTGAGCGCTTGTCGGAGCGCACCGCTGTTTGCTTCGGCGCGGCTGACGGACTGCTTGAAACGAGGAGGAGTGCTTCGTTCGCGCCTGAATGGATTGGCAAGCATGATGACCTCGTGGCTCGTGCTATTTTCGCGCCTGCATTCGAGGCTTTCGCACGGGTTGTGCCAAGCGGATCACCGTGCCGGCTTTCGCAGTAAATGCAGCATTGGATTCGATCGGCGCGTCGTCCGCCGGGTCGGCGTGGTGATTTCGTCCACTCGCGAAGGTGATTTCGACTCTGCGCCGATGTGCGCATTGGATTCGAAGGTCGACGCGGTGCGATGCGCTCTGGTGAAAAGAGATCATGCGAGCCGAACCCCAAATCGATTGCGAACGATTGATTCGAAAACGCCCGCGCATGCACGCAAGGCGTTCTGCTGCGTGGCAACGGCCGGCCGCTGTGCGATTCGAAAGGCAAGGTCAAAGGCGGAGTCGTCACCCTCAGCGACATCACCGAGCTGCGTAAGTCGCAACGCGAGCTGTCGAAGCCAGCTACGACCGATGATCTGACGCAGCTGCAGAACCACCGCGCGTTTCGACAGCGCTTGTGTCAGCTCGTCAAAGAAGGCGAGCGCGGTCGCAAGTTCGCGCTGGTGATGATCGACATCGATCTGTTCAAAGAAGTGAACGACGAGCACGGACATCCTGTGGGCGACCGCGTGCTCGACGATGTGGCGCACACGCTCGCGACGCACATCCGCAAGACTGACCACGTCGCGCGCTATGGCGGCGAATCCTCACAATACGAAAGTATTGTTCCGGTTTTTCCTGCGGGCGCGCTCGCTCTCACGACCAAATCGAACGCGAATCTCTAAGGGCGTTCCAACGGGAGTTTTCCGTCGGTCAGCGGCATGCGCATGATTAAACGGTCTTTGAGGCCGGGGGTCACGTGGACGCGCATGTCGGCGTCGACCATCACGACTTCCATCGGTGGGCCGGGCGCTTTGTCGAGGCGCTGCAAGGTCTTGTCTGCGCCCATCACGAACATCGCGGTGTCGACGGCATCGCCGTAGAAGCCGGACTCGCAGATCACGGTGACCGAGGTCGTGTGCTCGACCGGCTTGCCGGTCTTCAAGTCGATGATGTGGTGCCAGCGTTTGCCTTCGCGTTCGAACGCGTGCTCGTAGTCGCCGGAGGTCGAGATCGACGCGTTGGTCAGCTCGAGAAAGCCGAAGTAGTCCGGCAGGCGCGGGTGCTGAATCCCGACGCGCCACGCGCGACCGTGCTTGCTGCCATGCACCAGCACCTGGCCGCCGCCGAAGATCATGTAGTCGGTCAGCCCGGCTGCGAGCAGGATCTCGGCCGCGCGATCGAGCGCGTAACCCTTGGCGATGCCGCCGGTGCCGAGCTTCATGCCCTTCTTCTTCAAGAAGACTGTTTGGTCTTTCTCATCGAGGAGGATGTTGCGATAGCCGATCAGCGGCAGCTTGGCCTTGAGCTCGGCGTCGGTCGGGATGCGCTCTTCACCGGGCCGAAACTTGTAGAGCCCGTGCAGCACCGCCCATGAAAGATCGAATGCGCCGCCGCTCCACGCCGCGGTCTCTTGCGCGACCTGCACGTTGAGCCAAGTGTCGCGGCCGACCTTCACGGGCGCGATGCCGGCGCTCTGGTTGATCTGCGAGATCTCACTCTCGGGGATCCACTCCGAGAGCACCGTCTCGAGCCGCTTCATCTCTTTCATCGCGGCGTCGACCGCGGGCGCTGCGACATCGTCCTTGGCGCCGACGATCTGCATCTTGATGACGGTGCCCATCATCTGCTCGGTGCGCTCGTAGAGCTTCGGCTCGTCCGCGCCGATCGGCTCTGCGCCGTTCGTGATCGGCGGCGCTTTGGGCGCCTTCGCGATCGGCGCTTCCGCTTTGGCGGGTGAGGCGCCGAGCGACGCTGACGGCCCCGAGCTCGAGCTCGAGGGCCCGCACGCGGCGATCAGCGCGAGCGCGAGCGCGAGCGCATGGCGCGAGCTCACGGCTTCTCGTTGCGCAGCGCGCTGTGCCGGGCGCCGTAGGTGAAATAGATGCAGAAGCCGATCAGCAGCCAGATCCCGAGCCGCAGCCAGTTCTCCGTCGGCAACGAGAGCATGAGCAGCAAGCAGCAGGCGATACCCGCGATCGGGACGAACGGCACCATCGGGCAGCGAAACGGCCGCGGCAGATCGGGATGCGTGCGCCGCAACACCAGCACCGCGCCGCAGACGATCGCGAACGCGAGCAACGTACCGATGTTGACCAGCTCGGCGAGCACGCGCAGCGGCAAGAACCCGCCGAGCAGCGCGACGAACACGCCGGTCAAGATCGTCGACTTCCAGGGCGTGCGAAAGACCGGATGAATGTCGCCGAAGAAGCCGGGCGGCACCAAGCGATCGCGCGCCATCGCGAGCAGCACGCGCGGCTGGCTCAGCATCATCACCAGCAACACCGAGGTGATGCCCGCGAGCGCGCCGGCCGAAACCATGAGCTGCGCCCAACCCATGCCGATCGCCGCGAACGCGCTCGGCACCGGCGCGTGGATGTCGATCTGATCGTACGGGACCATGCCGGTGAGCACCGCCGAGACCGCGATGTAGAGGATGGTGCAGAGAATGAGCGAGGAGAGGATCGCGATCGGCACATCGCGGGTCGGGTTCTTGGCTTCTTCCGCGTGCGTCGAGACTGAATCGAAGCCGATGTATGCGAAGAAGATAACGGAAGCACCGGCGAGCATGCCGAGCGGCTCACCGCCCGCGCCGACCTGGCCCGATATCACGTTGCCGAAGAGCGAGATGCCGCTGTAGCCGAACGGCGCGAACGGCACCCAGTTGTCCGGGTTCACGTGCATGCCGCCGACCACGATCACGAACAGCACGACCGCCAGCTTCACGACCACCATCGCGGTGTTGAAGCGCGCGCTCTCGCGGATGCCTTTGACCAGCACGATCGTGACGGCGAACGTCACCAAGATCGCGGGCAGATCCATCATCGATCCGGTCGAGACGAAGGCGCCGGCCGCGGTGTCATAGTCGAAGGGCGCTGTGCTTAGACTATGAGGTATTTTTATGTCGAAGAGACCTAATAGGTTTTGGCAGTAGTGAGACCAGCCGTGCGCGACCGTCGCCGAGGCGACCGCGTATTCGAGCACCAGGTCCCAGCCGATCATCCAGGCCATCAGCTCGCCGAGCGTCGCGTACGCGTACGTGTATGCGGAGCCCGCGACCGGCACCATCGAGGCGAACTCGGCGTAACACAGCGCGGCGAAAATGCAGGTGATGCCCGCGGCCGCGAACGACAGCATCAGCGCCGGGCCGGCTTTGTCGTGCGCCGCGACGCCGGTCAATACGAAGATCCCGGTGCCGATGATCGCTCCGACTCCGAGGCTCGAGAGCGCGACCGGTCCAAGCACCCGGTGCAGCCGGTCCTCACCCTTCATCTCATCGAGAATCTTTTGGATCGGCTTGCGCGCGAAGAGCTTGCTGGTCATGCGCGCGCGATGCTCGACCGCTCCATGAAGGCCGTCAAGCCCGCTATGCTCCGTCCGATGACGCTGGCTCACACGCGCATGTCTTCCGATCCGCTCGCAGGCGGTCGCAGCAGGGCCGATACGACCGTCGTGTTTCTGCACGGCATCTTTGGCCGCGGCGCGAACTGGGAGACCTTCGCGCGCAAGCTGATCAAGGCGCGACCTGAGCTCGACGCGGTGCTCGTCGATCTGCGCATGCACGGCGAGTCGCAAGGCTTGCCGCCGCCGCACACGCTGCGCAGCGCAGCGGCCGACGTGCGTGAGCTGCTCGGCGTGCTCGGAGATGCCCGCTACGCGCTCGTTGGCCACAGCTTCGGCGGCAAGGTCGCGCTGCAAGTCTTGGCGGACGAAGCGGGCAGCACGCCCAACGTGCGTGAAGCCTGGGTGCTCGATGCCTCGCCTTCCTCGCGGCCGATGCGCACCGAGAACGATGTCACGCGTCGCGTGCTCGACGCGTTGCTGAGCGCACCGCCGCGCTTTCCGACGCGCGCAGCGTTCGTCGCGGAGCTGCAGGGGAAAGGCGTGCTGCCGACGCTCGGTCAGTGGCTCTCGAAGAACCTGGTCCGCGACGCCGAGGGCCTGCGGCTCATGCTCGATCTCCAAGCCGTGCGCGACCTGCTGATCGATCACGACCGCAGCGATCTGTGGAGCGCCGTCGAGACTGGCGCGGACGTCGTGTTGCATTACGTGCTCGGCGGACAATCGACGACCGTCTCGCCCGAGGATCGCGCGCGCCTTTCGCGAGCGACCGCGCTGCGTCCGCTCGAGCTCCACGAGCTGCCCACCGCGGGCCATTGGGTTCACGTCGACGATCCCGAGGGCCTCATGCGCGCGTTGGTCGCGCGGCTCGGCGCAGGTCCCGAATGAGCGCGACCAAGCCGAAGGCATCGCGAGCCGTGAAGAAGCCCGCGAAGAAGTCCGCCCTGCGTCCGGCGCTCGAGCCGCATGCCGAGGCGCTGCGCGATCGCATCCTGCGCGGCGCAGCTTCGGCGTTTGGTCGGCTGGGCTACACCGAGACGCGAGTCGAAGACATCATCGCCGACACCGGCATCTCGCGCCCGACGTTCTACAAGATGTTCGACAGCAAGGACGCAGTGCTCAACGCGCTGTCCGAGCGCCATCACGACGCGATCCGCCAGCGCTTCGTGCAAGCCGCGCAGTCGACCGATCAGCCGGCGCTGCAGCTCGAGCGCGCGCTCGAGAGCTTTTTGCGTTGGCGTGCTGAGCTCGGGCCGGTCGGTCGCGTGCTCGATCTCGAAGCGCGCGGACCGGGCGTTCGCTTGTCGCAGCACCGCAAAGAGATGCTCGAGTTCGTGATCGAGCTCAGCCAAGCCAACTTGCGTCGCGCGGGCCGCGACGAGGTCGATCCGGCGCTGCTGCGGGCGCTGGTGGCCGCAGCCGAGAACGTCGCGGACGAGCTGTTTAGCGCGCTGCCGGTCGCGGAGAGCACGCTGCAGCGCGCCAAGGCGATCGTGTTTCGCGTGCATGCCGGCGCGATCGGACAGCCCGGAGACCCGCTGCCGCCGCTCCCGCGCCATCCAGCCGCAAAGCTGGCGAAAAAACGCAGAGCTTGACGCGCTAGAGCTCAAGTTGACACACGTGTAAAGCCATTTTACATGCGTGTCATGAAGACCGGCGAGCCCATCGACGCGCGTGTTCCGTTCATTCGATCGCTGCACGATCTCGACGCAGCGTGGCAGACCGGTACGAGCGGTCCACGCCAGCGCGCCGTCGAGAGCGCTGGCAAGCAGCTCGGCGATGCGCTGCGCGCAGGTCCGCGCGTCGTGTCCGTGCGCACGCTGCCGACCAGCGCTGCGCCCTATCCGGTGCGCTTTGCATTCAACGGCGCGACGCCGGGCGGGCTGCTGGTGATCCAAAACCGCAGCTTGCTGATCCAAGTGCGCGCAGGCGGTGAGCTCAAGAACATCTTGTTCAACCCGACCGACGGTCCCGCGAACCAGCAGACGCCGTACTTCGCGCGCATGCTCGAGCGCACGCCGGGCATCTTTGCTCGGCCGTTTCGCCCGGGGCCCAATCGCTGCGCCGAGCAACTCGCCGCGCTAGGGCTGCGCTGCGAAGACATCGATGTGATCGCGTTCGATCACTTCCACACGCAGGATCTTCGCCCGTTGCTCGGCAGCGGCTCGATGCCTGCGCGCTTTCCGAACGCGTACTTGCTCGCGCCGCGCGCCGAGTGGCTCGATTGGGATGAGCTGCCGCAATGCCAGCGCGCTTGGTTCGTGCCGAACGGCAAGGCCGGCTTGCCGATGGAGCGCGTCGTGCTCACCAGCACGGACTTGGTGCTGGGCGATGGCGCGGTGCTGTTGCAGACGCCGGGCCACACCTCCGGCAATCAAACGCTGTTCGTGCACGGCGATCGTGGAGTCTTTGGCACCTCCGAGAACGGCACCAGCGCGGACAGCTGGGCGCCGCTGCAATCGCGCATCCCGGGCGTGCGGCGTCAAGCCAAGCTGTTCGACGTCGATGTGATCATCAACTCCAATACGCCCGAGCTGTGCGGTCAGCAGTACATCTCAATGATGCTCGAGCGCGCGATGGTCGATCGCGTGCCCGATCGCCCGGAGCTCTATCAAATGTTTCCGTCGAGCGAGGTCACGCCGCACTGGCTAGCGCCGCACATTCGGCCGGCGTGGCTGTTCGGCGCGATGGAGAGCGGCACGGTAGTGTCATGAGCGGCGCGGTGGTGTCATGAGCGGCGCGAGCAAAGCGCGCACGTTCGTGATCAGCGGCTGCGCCTCGGGCATCGGCAAGCACATGGCGCTCGCGCTCGCGCGTGCGCCGGAGAAGCACCGGCTGGTGTTGCTCGACATCGACGCGGCGGCGCTCGACCGCGTCGCGCACGAGCACGGCCTCGCCGATCGGCCGAACGTGCGCGTGCTCACTCACGACGTGCGCGACGCCGCGGGTTGGCAGCGCATCGTCGCCGAAACGGTCGAGCGCTTCGGCGCGCTCGACGTGATGCTCAACATCGCGGGCTACTTGAAGCCGGGCTTCATCCACGCGCTGCCGACCGACGAGATCGATCGCCAGATCGACGTCAACGTGAAAGGCGTGATGTACGCGACGCGCGCCGGCGCCGCGCAGATGGTGCGCCAGGGCTACGGCCACATCGTCAACGTCGCGTCGATCGCCGGCATCTCGCACGTGCCGGGGCTCTCGATTTACTGCGCGTCCAAGCACGCGGTGCGCGGCTTCTCGCTTTCGGTCGCGCACGAGCTCGCGGCGCATGGCGTCCACGTCAGCGTGGTCTGTCCGGACGCGGTCGAGACGCCGATGCTCGAGATGCAAACCTCATACAAGGAGGCCGCGATGACCTTTAGCGGCGGTCGCGGCCTTCGGCTCGAGGAAGTCGAAAGTGCCTTGATGCGCGTGCTCGAAAAGCGTCCACTCGAGCTCGTGTTACCCGTCCCAGGCAGCGCGCGCGGTGCGCTCGCCAAGCTTGGCAACGCGTTCCCGATCCTCGGCAAGCTCGGGATCGAGCGCGTGCGCAAGCACGGCGCGAAGGTTCAATCAGCGCGCGCGCGTTCTGGTGCATAAGAGCCGCCATGCAGAGGCCCTACGCTCGCGGATGCCGTGTTGCGATTGATAGCTCGCAAGTCCTGAGTGTCTTTCCGCGACTGACCAGTGACTCCGGTCTACGTATCGAGCCGCGCGCTTGACGTGGCGAACGCGCCGTCTCAGCGTGGCGGTGCGCGTGGGTGGAAATCGCGCGAGCACGGAGGGCCGCAATGCGTTGTCGCGAGTCGTGGATGGCAGCGTGGTTGTTGCTAGCGCTATCGGGCCCGGCGCACGCCGATTTTCCCCCGCGGGTCGTCATCCGAATCGCAAACGCCGACGGAGCCATTCCGAGCAATGGTGGCGTGCTGATCGTCGGCGAGGCGGTCGTGCCGTCGGTGCTCGTCACCGCGAGCGATGGCGCGTTCGTGCACGGCACGTTCGAAGATCGCGGGTTTGCCTCCGGACCGGGTGAGCACTACTGGGTATGGATCGCGAGCGCGCCGCTCACGCCGGGCGTGTACTCGTTCGACATCAGCACCGTGACCGCCACGATCGCGAGGACCGAGGTCACGTTCGGTGAGCCGTGGTCGCCGATGCTGCCGCAGCTCGCGATCGATCCGTCGCCGCTCGAGCCGTGGAGCATGCGCTTCAACGCGTCTTGCGCCGAGAGCATTGCATCCGATCCCACTCAGCCGACCAGCTTCGACATCGACCGCTGGTTCTTTTCGATCAGCCCGAACGCATCGACGAGTGAGCCGGCAGGGCAGGTCGGTCAGTATCTCTTTAGAGCGCGACCGACGCAGAGCGCGCCGGGGGTCACGCCGTTCGTGCTCGAGCCGCTCGCGACGTTGCGCGGTGCGCTCTACGCAGAGAACGCCGACGCCTATTGCTTCGTGATCGAAGCGCTCGAGATCGTGAGCGGCACAACGACGCTCTATCCCGACGCGCATTGCATCTCGAGCGCGGACGCAGGCGATATCGGGACGCTCGGCTTCGACTATCAACCGGACGATCTCGCGCGGCTCACGCTGCCCCAATGCGCGGCGCCGCCGATCTGGCACGAGGAAGCGTGGTGCACGGTGAATGAAGCGACGTGCGCGCAGCCGAGCGCGCCTGCGGCGTGCGCGATCTATTGCGAAGAGCGCCCGAGCATGCAGCCCGAAGCCGCCGGGATGAGCGCCGAGCAGCCCAGCGAGCCCAGCGAACTCGGCGAATCCGGCGAACCCGGCGAACCCGGCGAACCCATGGTCGCGTCCGATGGCGAGCCAGCGCAAAGCCCCACGCACGCATCGGGAGGCTGTCAGCTCGTGCTCAGAGGTAGCGCGCCGAGCCTGACCTCTGTGCTCTTCATGCTCGCGGCGTTCGGCGCATATCGAACGCGCCGGCGCAGCGAGCTTCAGCGCAGCGTGAAGCCTTCGTAACCTTTGCTCGCGACCTCGGCGCAGCGCGCCGCGTAGCGCGCGAAGCTCGAAGCGAGCGGGATCATCACGCGCGGCTTACCCGGGATGTTCGAGCCCAGGTACCAAGAGTTGCAGCTTAGAAACACCGTGCGCTCGGCGGCTGCCTGGACGCGCGCGACCCACGCCGTCTCGGCTTCGAGCGTCGGCTCGATCGTCACGCAACCGCGCGCATCGAGATCGGCGATGCAGCCCGCGATCCAATCGACGTGTTGCTCGATCGCGACCATCGCGTTGGTGAACGCCAGCGTGCTGCCCGGCCCCGTGATGTTGAAGAGGTTTGGGAAGCCCGCGACCATCAGGCCCAGATAGTTCGCCGCGCCGCTGCTCCACTTATCCTGGATGCACAGATCCTCTCGGCCTCGCAGATCGATCCGCGTCAGCGCACCGGTCATCGCATCGAAGCCGGTCGCGAGCACGAGCGCATCGAGCGCGTGCTCCTGCCCGTCTGTGATCACGCCCTGCGGCGTGAGCTCGTCGATCGGCTTTTCGGTGACGTCGACCAGCCGCACGTTCGAACGATTGAAGGCCGCGTAGTAACCGGAGTCGACGCACAACCGCTTGCACGCGATCGGTTGCTTCGGCGAGAGCAAACGCGCGGTCTCCGGATCGCGCACGATCGATCGGATCTTGCCGCGCACGAACTCCGCGGCGTGCGCGTTGGCCTCGAGACTCAGCAGCAGGTCGTTGAACGCGCCCAGGAATGCAAAGCCGCCGATCCGCCAGCGCTCCTCGAACGCCTCCTCGCGTTGCTCCGCCGAGGCCGCGAGCGCCGACACCGGGTAGGGCGGGATGTCGGAGCCGAAGCCGCCATGCATCGCGCGGTTGCGCGCGCGAAAGCCCGCATAGTCGCTCTTGATCTGCGCTTCGTATTCGGGATCGAGCGGCCCGTTGTGCGCGGGCACCGCGTAGCACGCGGTGCGTTGAAACACCGTGAGCTCACGCGCTTGAGCTGCGATCAGCGGAACCGCTTGCACCGCCGACGAGCTGGTGCCGATGACGCCGACGCGCTTGCCCGTGAAGTCCACCGGCTCATGCGGCCACGCGCCTGTGTGATAGACGCGCCCCGAAAACGTCTCGAGGCCTTTGAACGCCGGCACGCTCGGCGCCGAGAGTCCGCCGGTCGCCATCACCAAGAAGCGTGCGGACCAACGCTCACCGCTCTCTGCTTGGACCTGCCAGCGCCTCGCGCGCTCATCGAACGCGGCGCGCGCAACGCGCGTGTTGAGCGAGATCGCCTCGCGCATCCCGAATCGATCCGCGACGTGGTTCGCGTACCGCAGCAGCTCGGGCTGCGCCGCATAGCGCTCGGTCCACTGCCATTCTTGCTGCAGCTCTTCCGAGAACGCGAACGAGTACTCCATGCTCGGAATGTCGACGCGCGCTCCCGGATACCGGTTGTGGTACCAGGTGCCGCCCACGCCGGCCGCGCTCTCCACGATGCGCGCGCGCAGGCCCATGCGCTGCGTCTTCCACAGCATGTGCAGGCCGGCGAAGCCCGCACCGACGATCAGCACATCGAGCTCTTGGTTCGGCGCGGGATCCGGCATGCGGGACTTTGTAGCGCAGCTCAGCGCCGCGGTGGTGCGTCGTTATCAGAATCGTCCGCAGTCGCGTGCGTTTCTGACTCGGGCGGCGCAGCGCGCTGGTCATGCTTTTCAATCGCGTCGAGCGCGACATCGACCGTCTTGCTCACGACCTGCGTCACCGCGCGCACGGCGTCGTACGCGGTCGACACCATCGTGTCGTGCACGGTTTGGATGCCCTCCACGGGATCGCTGATGCCGGGCACCTTCTTCAGCAGGTCGAATGGCCGCTTCGCGGTCGCGAGATGCACGCGCTCGATCGCGCTCGCGCCTTGCTCCACCGCATCGCCGATCAGCTTGCCGAGCCCGCGCCACGCTTTGACGTCTTTCATGTTCGATCTTCTTTCATGACTTTGCTGGATGCGGCTTGGCACCAGTCTTTGATCTGCGCGTACACGTCTGCGTCATGCGCGAGATCCATGTGATTGCGACCGTGCAGAACTTTGACGCGATCGACGGGCAAGTCGACCGTGGCGGCCGCGCTCACATCCGCGAGCCGCGCGCCCGTCGAGCTGCTGAGCGGGACGATCGAGTCGCCGAAGAGCGCTGCGATGCGCGGCTCCATCCACAGTGAGCCCGCGATCAAGTGGTGCTCGATCTGCGCCAAGAGCGGTACCGGATGGCGTGGATCGCGCAGTGAAAACCTGCGCGCCGCGATCGCGCGATCTTCGTGGCGCAGGTCGGCGTCGCCGAGATCCTTCACGC
>JAYUYY010000473.1:0-13242 GCA_043752225.1 Sandaracinaceae bacterium
TTGGAACCTGGTCGGTGCGGGCCTCTTCGGCTTCATGATCAACCCGCCGATCGCGCTCTAATACATGCAAGGCCTCAACACGACGCCCGTACACGGCCACGCGGCGCTGTTCGGCGTCTACGGCCTATTGGGCATCGGTCTCATGCTCTTTTGCTTCCGAGCGCTGCGGCCCGACGATGTTTGGCGCGAAGGCGTGCTGAGCTTTTCGTTCTGGGCGATCAACGCAGGCCTTTCGGCGATGATCCTGCTCAGCCTCTTGCCGGTGGGCTTGCTCCAGACGTGGGCTTCGGTCGAGCACGGCTACTGGTACGCGCGGAGCTCCGAGCTGATGCAAACCGAGCTCATGCAGACGCTGCGTTGGTTGCGCGTGATCGGCGATACGATCTTCGCCGCGGGTGTCGTAGCGCTCGGCATGTTCGTGCTCGGGCTGGCCACCGGGCGCTCGCTCCGTCGCGGTGAGGCGTGGTCGACCACGACGGGTGGCAGCGGACGACCCAAAGGCGCAGCGCAGCCCCCAGAATAGTTAAGCGGCGACTTCGACCGAGACTGGCCAGCTCATCTGCGCCAGGCCCGGGCCGAGCTCGCGGAAGCCTTCGCGCATCTCATCGATACCGATGCGCTCTTCCGGGTTCTGGCGCAGGCCGTTCGCGATCAGATCGCACACGGCTGCGAGCCGCGGGTTCTGGCGCAGCGCGAGCAGCTTCGCCGGATAACCGTCGTGCGTGAGGTGCGCGTTGATCACCGCCAGCTCGCTCGGTCCATCGAACAGCGTGTCGCCCGCGAGCGCTTCGTACGCGAGGCACGAGAACGCGTAGACATCGGCAGGCGAAGGCCGCAGCACGACGCCTTCCGGCCCGAGGCCCCAGATCTCTGGCGCGCCGTATGGACCCGTCGCACAACCGGGGCGGATGTTGCGACCTGCGAGCCCGAAGTCCACGAGCACCGGCACGGTGCGATCCCCGCCGAGCCGCGGCGTGCGCATGATGATGTTCGAGGGCTTCACGTCGAGGTGGCCGATGCCGACGCGGTGCATGCTCGAGAGCCCCGAGGCGATGCCATCGAGCAGCTCGAGCGCGTGCGGCACGCTCAGATCCCCGCGCTCGATCGAGCGCTCGAGCGTCGGACCTTCGACTAGCTCCATGACCAAAATTGGTTTCGGCCGCGCGCCCGCATCGAACGTGACGAAGGTCGCGAGGTTGCGCTGGCGAGGCATCGCGAGCAGCGCGCCGGCCTCTTCGCGAAACAGCTTCAAGAACTCTTCCTCGGACAGCGTGCGCGCGGCCTCAGCGCTGTAGTCCGGCACCTTGAGCGCGAAGCGCACCGCATCGTCGCGATGGCGTTCTTCGGCGCGCGTCACGACGAACACCGAGCCGACGCCGCCGGCGCCGAGCGCGCGTTGCACGTAGAACCCGCCGATGATGCGCCGACCCGGCAGCCACGGCGGCAGCGGCGCCTCGCGCGGCGCAGGCGGAACGAAGCTGGTGTGGTGCAGCGTGTTGCTCTGCAGCGACGGCAACACGGGCAGGCGTCCGAGCACGATGCTCGCGGCATTCGCGATCGCTTCCGGCAGCTCTTGGCCCAACGTGGTCGTGACCGACGCCAGCACCTCTGCGAGATCGACGGTGTGCCCCTTGGCGGATTGCTCGACTGCGACCTCGAGCATGCTGAGCGCGCTGCCGCTCGCCGGCACCGGGCGATGCTGGCGCGATACGAGCCTGCGCCGCGCACCGGCAGTCAGCTGCGCGAGCGAGAACGTCGTGCTCTCGAGCCGCGACAGCGGCGTGGGCTCCTGCGATGCGAGCTCGGCGATCGAGCGCGCGGCCGCGACGGTCTCGAGATCGCGCGCATACTCGAGCAAACCTTGGCGCAGCGCGCTCACGCGCAACGTGCTCGACCACGGCAGGCTCTGCGCGAGATCGACCAGCGCATCGAGCGCAGCACGCGCTCTGCGTCCGCCGACTTGCGGGCCTTCGGTCACGCGCGTCAGATCTGCATACGCGGAGGCCGAGCGCTGGAAATCGATCAGCATCGAAGCTTCGGCGACCGTGCGCTGATCGAGGTGACCGGGCACGTTGTCGGCGAGCGCGACCAGCGCGTCGCTCAGCTCGCAGATGTCATCGCGCACCAAGGCATCGAGCGCGCGCGCGAGCGCTGCGCACACGATGCGGCGCAGCGGGGAGGGCGCGTCGTCGCGGGCGCGCGCCAAGAGCACGCGCGCGACGGTGATGCGGCGCTCGCGGCGTTGATTGGTGACGTCCTCACCGTAGCTGCCGTCGGCGTCGACCAAGTGCAAGAGCGTGCGCAAGCGCCGCAAGCGCAGCGTGATGTGCTCGATCGGCTCGTCCTTGCGAACCGCCCGCGCTTCGGCGCGCACGAGCCACACGCTCAAGCGCTGATAGAGGTCGCCGAGCGGCGCGGTGACGCTCTGCGCGTTCTTGCCAGTCGCGCCCAGCGCGAGCAGCTCGCCGAGCGCCGCGGTCTCGAGCAGCGCGACATCGAGCTCGCGCATCGCGCGAAAGCCCAGCCGACGGCCGGCGCGCTCTTCATCGCGCGCGTGCTCGAGCTCGGTCATGCGCTCGATCGCGCGCAGCAACGTTTGCTGCGCGAGCACGTGGGCTGCCCGCGCATCTTTCTCGGCGAACGCCTGCAGCGCCGCGTCGAGCAGCTCGCGCAGCGTCGGGCGCCGATCTGCCTGCGACGAGAGCTCGTCGATCAAAACTTCGCAGAGCGCGACCCGGCCGTCGTCTTGCACGCGGCTCGTGGTCAGCCAGTGCTGCAGCTTCTCGCGCGCGTACGCTGCCGACCACAAGCCGAGCTCGCTGCCCGGTCGCTCGCGGCGCAGCTCGATCAAGGCTTCTGCGCCTTCGAAGCCACCGACGCGCACGATCTGGTTGAGCAGCTCTTCGGCCGCTTCGGGCTCGGTCTCGGCCGCTTGGGCGAGACCGTAGATCATCGTGCCCGGTAAGCCGGAATCGCTCTTCAGCGCGTCATTGGCCAGCACTTCGCGGCAGCGCTTGAGCGCGCGATCGGGATCGGTGCCGATGCTCGCCGCGAGCGATACCGCCGCGCGACGCCACTCGGTCGGCGTGAGCTTGGGATCGAGGTGCTGCTCGATCTCTTCCGAGAGCTCCTGGTCCGCGCGCGCGAGGATGCCGCGCGCGACCGCGACGTGCCGCCATACGAGCGACTCGCGATCGGCGAGTAGCAGCTTCCACGCGGCTTGCACCGCGGGCTCTTGAAACGCGCGCAAGCTTCCGGAGTCGCCTTGCGCGACGAGCCGAGCGGTCTCGCGCGCCGCGCGCTCGAGCAAGCGCGCCGCTTGCCGGCGCGAGGGCAACGAGCCGCCCGCAGGATCCGAGAGCCACTCACGCCGCAGGTCCGCGCGCGAGAGCAACGTGAGAGCGAGGCGGTCCGACGAGATCTGACTGCCGAGCGGCAGCTCGAGCGCGAGCGCGACGCGAGCGCGCGTGGGCACGCCGGTCAACGTGCGCTTGGACTCCGCGGCGAGCGAGCTCGCGAGCACCACGAACGTCTCTGCGTCGCCTTCATACAAACGCGTGAGCACTTGGCGGCCGAGCTGGCGGCGCTCCGGCCCGATCGGGATCGCCGAGGCCAGCTCGTACACGGCGGCCGCTGCAGCGGGCGGCGACAGCCAGCTCAAGTCTTCGATCAGGTTGTGTGCGATCGCTGCGCGTACGGCCTCGAGCAGAACCTTGGGATCGATCCCCTCGAGCGGAACCGGGCGCTGCTCGACCGCGGCGCGCGCCAGCGTCGCCATGCTTTGACGCCACAGCGACCGACGCTCCTCATCCGTGCTCGCGATGGCGAGCTGCGTGAAGCCGCTCAGGTGCGACGAGCCATACGACACTAAGCGTTCTCCCTTTTCTCGCTGCGCTTCTCGGTTCCATCACCATGGAGCTCGAGCGGAGTCAGGATCAGCTGATCGGTGCCGGGCACCGCGATCCCGGCGAGCGTCAGCAAGCGCAGCGCGTTGCTGGTGCGCACGACGCCGGGCCGCAGCTTGTAGTCGAAGCGCATCTCGCCTTCGACGATCACGTCGGTGAAGTGCTGGTTCTGTACGCGGCCCGGGCGCTCGTCCTCGAGCGTCGAGAGCGCGATGTCGTGCGTGGCGACGACGCCGAACGAACCGCGATCGAGCAAGTGCGCGATCACCGCCTTGCCGCCGAGGTGCCGAGCTTGCGCGTTGGTGCCGCGCAGCAGCTCGTCGAGCAGAAACAGCACCGGCGGCGCTTGGTCGGCATCTTCGATCACGCTCTTGAGCTTGCTCAGCTCGGCGTGGAAGTAGCTGGCGCCGCGCTGCAGTGAATCGTCGATCCGCATGCTCGCGCGCACGCGCACGACCGGCAGTCGCATCGCGCTCGCGCAGACCGGGCCACCCGCGAGCGCGAGCGCCACGTTCTGTCCGATCGCGCGCAGCAGCGTGCTCTTGCCCGCCATGTTCGAGCCGGTGATGACGAGCGCACAGCCCGAACCGCCGAGCTCGAGGTCATTTGCGACGCGCTGGTCCGGGGTCAGCAGCGGATGGCAAAGCCCGCGCGCCGAAAGGCCGCCCTCGCGCTCGAGCTGCGGCAAGATCGCGTTGGGATCGCCGTACGCGAGCGTCGCGAGCGAAGAGAGCGCTTCGAGCTCGCCGAGCGCGGCAAACCATTCGCCGGTGCGCTTGCCGACGTCGCGATTCCAAGCCTCGAGCCCGCGCAGCACGTGCAGGTCCCAGAGCGTCAGCGGATTCACCACGATGTGCAGCAGGAACTGATGGCGCAGCCCGCCCCAGCTCACCCAGGTGCGCAGCCGCGCGACCTGCGCGCTTGGCGGAATCGCTTGTTCGGTTCGATCGCTCGACGCAGCTTGTTTGCTCGGCGTGAGCAGCCGCGCTTGCAGCTCGCGCAACAGCGGGCTCTCGAAGCGCGCGTTCTCGGTGAAGCGCAGCATGCGCTCGAACGATTCAACTGTGCTCTGGCGCGCTGCGGCCAAGTCGAACGCGCGTTGCACGGCCTTGCCGCTGCGCGAGATCAGCCAGAGCTGCGCCGCGACCGGCACCAACCACAGCGCCTTCGGCAACACCTCGGCTGCGCCGAGCAGATAGAGCGCGAGCGTCACCGCGGGCAGCAGGAAGATCGCGAACGCGACGCTGCGCTGCGCTGCGAAGTACGACGGCAGCTCGGCGAAGGCGCGGAACGGTCGGCCATCGAGCAGCTCGCCGTCTCCGGCTTCGAGCGCTGTGGCCTCAAGCTCTTGGCGCAACTCCGGCGCATGCGCGAGCTCGAGCATCGCGACTTGGCGCGCGCGGATCACCTCGATGCTCGCGGGCGCCGCGAGCCACGCCGCGAGCGTGTGCGAGCCATGCACCGTGTGCGTCACGTCGATGCGCTGGAAGAGCGAGCCTTCGCCGATCACGTCGATGTCGCGCGCGTACGGATGGCTCTCGGGGATCAGGCCTTTGCCCTGCGCGAGGCCGTCGAGCTCGCCGCGCATCCTTCGCAAGTGCCGCTCGTGCACCTCTTTGCGTGTCCGTGCGGCATCGACCCGCGCGATCACACGCCGCTGCGCGATCACCGCGCCGATGAACAACACCGCGAACACCGCGCCGGGCGCCCACACCGCCACGTCGCCGCTCGCGATGCCCGCGGCGAGCAACACGAGCGCGACCAAGAACGTGCCGAGCCGCACGAACGAAAGGCGATCGGAGCGCTGCGTTTCGCTTTGCTCAGCGCGCTCGAAACGCGCGCGCAGCTCCGAATGCACCGCCGTGGCGTCGGGGTGAGGCAACTTCTTCGTTTCGGATGGATCCACGAGGGCGAGGTCGTACGGCGCGTCTCGAAACCGAGGTGAGCCGAGTTCCCGAGTATACCCGCTGGCCCTCACGGGGTGCGCATCGAACCTTCGACGTGATCGCTGCGCGGCAGCGAAACCTTCGCGCTGCAACGCTTCAGGTGCGCGCTACGGGCGCGCACAACCAGGACGCGCTGCCACTCGGCCACCTGGTGCGCCGACAGTAGTTTTAGGGGGTCGTGATTGACCTGATGTCGGTTGTTCAGTTACATACCCATCGCGCCGGACGCGTGATGCGCCGGCAGCTTTGTGGTCTGCCGGTCGCGTTCTGTGTCGGCACCAGTTTCTTCTAAGGAGTCAATCAATGGGCGTCGCAAAGGTGGCAGTGGTCGGCTGCGGAATGATGGGTCGCGGCATCGTGGAAGTGGCCGCTGTGGCTGGCATCGAGGTGACCGCCATCAAGGCCACGCCTGGAGACTTGGCCGAGCCGAAGAAGAAGATTGCGCAGTCGCTCGAGCGCCAGGTGAAGAAGGGCAAGCTCACCGCCGAGCAGCTCGAGCAGATCATGGCGCGCATCACGATCACCGCCGACCTCGGCGCGGTCGCGAACGCCGACATCGTCGTCGAGTCCGCGGTCGAGGATGAAGCGTCCAAAATCAAGCTGCTCAAGGATGTCGAGAGCAAGATGAAGCCGGAAGCGGTGCTCGGGACGAACACCTCGTCGCTGCGCCTCGAGACGCTTGCGGCCTCGCTCGCGCGTCCGGAGCGCTTCATCGGCCTGCACTTCTTCAGCCCCGTGCCGGCGATGAAGCTGGTCGAGATGGGCGGCATCCCGCAGACCGCCGAGTTCGCATACTCGCGCGGCGAAGAGTTTTGCAAGCAGCTCGGCAAGACCGCGGTGCGCATCAAGTCGTCGCCGGGCTACGTCGTGAACCGCTTGCTCGTGCCGTATTTGCTTCACGGCATCGAGACGCTCGAGTCGGGGATCGCGACCGCCGAAGGCATCGACACCGCGATGCAGCTCGGCTGCGGTCACCCGATGGGTCCGCTCGCGCTGAGCGATTTGATCGGCCTCGACATCGTGTACGCGATGGCCGAGACGATGCACCGCGAGCTCAACGACCCGCGCTACAAGATGCCGCGCACGCTGGTGCAGCTGTTCGAGGCCAAGCAGCTCGGTCGCAAGTCCGGGATCGGCATTTTCGATTACAGCGGCGAGAAGCCGGTGCTCAATCCGGCGATCCGCATCGGGCGCTGAAATCCGCGGGACTGCTCAGTTTCCTCGTTCGAGGAAAATTACTTCAGCACAAATAACGAAAAATAGCCGTGTAGCTATAAACGTTTGTAGACTGGCCAGGCCCACTTAGGAGGGGCATTGGCCATGCTTCGCAGCCCGACAGGGGCGATTCGCCAACGTCTCGCGCATGCCAATCGGCACGCGCTGGACCAGGCCCTTCTGTTGCGAGCGGCCGAGCTCGGGATGGCCACCGTGCTCGGGCTGGTTTTGATTGCGACGCTCGCGCCGTTCCAGCTCGCGTTGCCGACTCGGCTCGCGCTCGACCTCGAGCTGCGGGTCGGCGA
Organism: Sandaracinaceae bacterium; assembly: GCA_043752225.1. Classification (GTDB taxonomy): domain Bacteria; phylum Myxococcota_A; class Polyangia; order Polyangiales; family JAFGIB01; genus JAYUYY01. Next base: position 7,372 of record JAYUYY010000473.1, read on the forward strand.
CGTGTTGCTCAACGCCTGCATGCTCGCGCCGCTCGGCTTCCTGTTACGGCTGCGTTTTCGCGTCGGCGCTTGGACGGCGCTGCTGATCGGCGCGCTGCTCAGCACCGGCTTCGAGAGCGCACAGCTGTTCGTGCCGGCGCGCTGCCCGAGCCCGATCGATGTTCTGACCAACGCGCTGGGCTGCGCGCTCGGTCAGCGCCTGCATGCGTGGAGCGCGCCCGCGAGCGAACGCGTGTTGCTCCAATTGCTCAAGCAGCCGCCGACGTTCGAGGACAGCGTCTGGCTCGGTGTCCTGCTGCTCGCGGTCGCGATCGCACCGCTCGAGCTGGGCGCGGGACACGCCGGCTTTCACTGGACGCTTGGCCTTGCGCCGCTCCACGGGGATGCGCGCGCGATCGTGCTCGGGCTGATCGCCTCGCTGTGCATCGCGGCATGGCTCGGTTACACGCTCGCCCCGCGCGCGTCGCATGCCGCGAGCGCGTACGTCGTGCTGGTGGTCGGCGCGATCGAGCTGTGCCGTGGCTTCAGCGCCGAGCACGTCGCGTCGCTCGCCTCCCTCGTGCTGGCGATCGGTTGCGCGGCAGTCGCGTCGCGCGTTCGCCATGCGCAGCGCGTTTGGGTGTAAAGTCGCGCATCCATGCGCTCTGGCTCGACCTCGCTCGCGTGCGCATTCCGATCGCTGATCGCGCGGCTGTTGCGAAACGCAGGGCCATTGCTGATCGCGGGGCTAGTGCTCGGCACGGCGAGCCTCGGTTTCGCGCAAGCGCCGCCGGCTAGCTCGGCGACCGCGCCCACGCCGACTTCGACGCCCACCGACGAAGCCGCGTATCGCCGCACGATCGACGATGCCGTGAGCGAGTTCGGCGCCGGCCGTTTCGAAGAAGCCCGTGCGCTCTTCAAGCGCGCGCATGCGCTTTCACCCAACGCGCGGACGCTGCGCGGCCTCGGCATGACGGCGTTCGAGCTGCGCGCGTACGTGCAGGCGATGCGCGAGCTGCGCGCGGCGCTCGCGGACAACCGCAAAGCGCTCGAAGGCGAGATGCGCGCGAAGACCGAAGAGCTGATCGACAAGGCCAGCAAGTTCGTGGGCGTGGTCCGCGTGGAGCTCGAGCCCGCGAGCACCTCGCTCTTGATCGACGGCAAGCCGCCGACGCCCGAGCCCGACGGCGCGTTCTTGCTCGACGCCGGCACGCACGTGATCGCCGGCACCGCGCCCGAACACAAAGCGAGCAACGTTCGCGTGTTGGTCGAAGGCGATGCCGAGCAGACCGTTCGCGTCACGCTCGAGTCGCTCAAGGTTCAGCAGTCGATGATCGCGCCGATCGACGCGGAGAAGCTCGCGGCCGAGCAGCGTGCGCCCGCCGAGCCGGTGCCACCGCCGGTGATCCCCCCGCCGCCACCGCGTCAGAGCTCGTCGGTGGACACGTGGGCGGTCGGCACGCTGATCGGCGCGGGCGCATTCGGCGCGACCGCTGCGATCTTCTGGCTTCTCGGTGGAGAGCAGGAGAGCCAGCTCGAGATAACGTGTGCGCCGACCTGCAGCGACATGCAGCTCGAGGACTCCGGCATCAAGACCAGCGATCTCATGACGAACGTGTTCCTCGGCTTGGGCGCAGCGAGCGCGGTCGCGTCGGGGATCTTGTTCATCGTGGCGGCGTCCGATTCCGACGATATCGAGGCGCCGCCTAGCGCTGCGCTGCGCATCGGTCCGACGGGCGCCAGCATCGCCGGGAGCTTCTAGCGATGCGATCGCACGCGCGCTTCATGCTCCTGGTCGCCGGCTTCGCGTGTTTCGCGGGCTTGGCGGGCCTTTCGTGCAAGCACGATTACGACGCGCTGCAGCACGGCAACGGAACCGCGATCGACGACTCCGGTGTGGGCGGGCAGAGCGGTCGCGATGCCGGCGACAGCGGCGAAGGCGGCACGGGCGGCTCGATCGGAGCGTGCGCCCCGTGCGATCCGCCGAGCGAAGCCGCGCAGGAGCTGGGCTTGGAAGCGTGCTGTCGCGGCGCGGATCGAACGGAATGCGGGCTCGCGCTCGGAACCGGGACGGCTTGTTTTTCGCGCGATGCGGTAGGCGCCGTGGATTCGCAATGCCCCGCGGTGGGTACGGCAGGTGAGCGACGCGATGGTTGCTGTCGCCCGGATGGGCACTGCGGCGCGAGCTTCGAGGGCATCGGGCTCGGCTGCGTCGCGCGCGAAGACATCCCGAACGCGTTTGCGCCGCTGGCCGAGCCGATCGCGTGCCAGCTCGAATGCGCCGCCGATTCGGACTGCACCGACCCCTCGGGCGAGGAAGCGCTCTGCGTGCCTAGGCGCAATCGCCCGGACATGCGGGTCTGCGCGCCGAGCTGCAAGCGCGATCAAGATTGCGCTTCGGGGTTGGTCTGCGCGCTCGGTCCAGACGAGGATTTCGATCGCTTGGTCGCGTTCTGCCAAATGCCCGTGGGCGACGTCGAGCCGACCGAGTTTTGCTCGTCGGCCGAGCAATGCGTTCACGGGGTTTGTCTGCGGCCCAGCGGCGAAGCCGACGCCTTGTGTTCGCAGTTTTGCCGCGCCGAAGGCGATTGCCCGGCCGCGTTCGACCAGTGCATCTCGTCGACGATCGCCCGCCCCTCCGGGGAGGGCACCCCGCACTCCTTCTCCGTCTGCTCCCGGTAATCAAAAAACCTCCGACCGCTTCACCCCTGCCGCAACCACCTACTGGGCTGAAGGTCGCGCACTGAAAACCCGGGTGTTCCGGGGTGGGCAAGGGCGAGGACCAGGGCGAGACGGGAGGTCTGACATGTTGGTAGAGGTCCTGGAGCGACAGACGATTAAGGGTGGCACCCGCAGGTTGTGGAGCGTTTGCCGCGCTGCAGAGCGCGCGGAGATCGCCAAGGCGCTCGAAGAGAATCGCCAAAACCGCACGCACGCTGCCGTGGCGCTGGGCATCTCGCGCCGCACGCTGCTGAACAAGATCAAGCAGTACGCGCTGACGCCCGCGGCATGCCGCGAGTATCGAGAGCCGGGCAGCAGCCCGGTGAGCTTGGTCAGCGCGAGCAACTGAGCGCGACCGTCCGCACGGGTAATGCGGACGAGCGTCTCGTGACTGGCCGAGTGGGCCCTTGCTGCGCTACAGCGCGCTCGAGCCATGGGTTATCGATCGCTACGCGCGTGTGTCGAGGATCTCGAACGCCACGGACATCTGGTGCGGATCGATCACGAGGTCGATCCGTATCTCGAGGTGGCTGAGATTCATCGACGGGTATACCGGGCCGGGGGGCCCGCGCTCTACTTCACGCGCGTGCGCGGCACGCCGTTCCCGATGGTGTCGAACATGTTCGGCACGATCGAGCGGGCGCGTTTCATGTTTCGCGATGCGCTCGAGCCGGTGCGTCGCGTCGTCGAGCTCAAGGCCGATCCGGCCGCGCTGATGCGCGCGCCGTTTCGCTACGTGGGCGCCCCGCTGACCGCGCTTTGCATGTTGCCGATGCGCGTGCGCAGCGGCCCGCTGCTCCAGCACGAGTGCACGCTCTCGCAGCTGCCGCAGCTCACGAGCTGGCCGCGCGACGGTGGGCCGTTCATCACGCTGCCGCAGGTCTATACCGAAGATCCAAACGCGCCCGGTCACACCAAGAGCAATCTCGGAATGTACCGCGTGCAGCTGGCGGGCAACGACTACGCAGCCGATCGCGAGGTCGGCCTGCACTATCAGATCCACCGTGGCATCGGCGTGCACCACACGGCCGCGCTGCAGCGCGGTGAGACGCTGCGCGCGAACGTGTTCGTCGGCGGCGCGCCTGCGATGGCGCTCGCGGCGGTGATGCCGCTACCCGAAGGGCTCTCGGAGCTGATGTTTGCCGGCGCGCTCAATCGGCGTCGCGTGCGGCTCGCGCGCGCGACCGAGCACACGCCGTACGTGCACGCCGAAGCCGACTTCTGCTTGATGGGCGAGATCGTGCCGGGCGTGACCAAGCCCGAGGGGCCGTTCGGCGATCACCTCGGGTATTACAGCTTGGCGCATCCGTTTCCGGTGTTGCGCGTGACGCGCGTCTTGCATCGCAAGGATGCGATCTGGCCGTTCACGGTAGTCGGGCGCCCGCCGCAGGAAGATACGACGTTCGGCGCGTTGATCCACGATCTCACCGGTCCGGTGATCCCGAGCGTCGTGCCGGGCGTGCGCGCGGTGCATGCGGTGGATGCGACCGGCGTGCATCCCCTTTTGCTCGCGCTGGGCAGCGAGCGCTACACGCCGCACGAGCCGCTGCAGCGTCCACAAGAGCTGCTCACACAAGCCAGCGCGATCCTCGGGCAAGGCCAGATGTCGCTCGCGAAGTATCTGCTGATCGGCAACGCGGCCGACGTGCCGGGCGAAGATCTGCACGACGTCGGCGCGTTTCTCGTGCACATGCTCGAGCGCTTCGACCCGCGCCGCGACTTGCACTTCCATACCGAGACCACGATCGACACGCTCGACTACTCGGGCAGCGGCTTGAACCAGGGCAGCAAGCTGGTGCTCGCCGCGGTCGGTCCGGCGGTGCGCACGCTGGGGCGCGAGGTGCCGCGTATGCTGACGCTGCCGAGCGGGATGAGCGATCCGCGCGTGTGCTTACCCGGCGTGCTCGCGCTGCGCGCGCCCGCGTTTTCGCCGGACGCATCGGGAGATGACACCGCGATCGAGCGTCTGTGTCGCGAGCTCGAAGGGCAAAGCCGCGCGCTCGAAGGCTTCCCGCTGCTCGTCGTATGCGACGACAGCGTTCAGTGCGCAGCCACGCTCGAGAATTTCTTGTGGATCGCGTTCACGCGCAGCAACCCGGCGCGCGACGTTCACGGCGTCGGCAGCGTCACGCGCCACAAGCACTGGGGCTGCACGGGTCCGCTCGTGATCGACGCGCGGATCAAGCCGCATCATGCGCCGCCGCTGCTCGAGGATCCGGCGGTCACCGCGCGCGTCGATGCTCTCGCTGCGCGCGGCGGACCGCTGTTCGGGATCGTCTAGTACGTCGGTTCGTAAATCCGTTCCGGATTTCCGCTCCGTCGTACTAGCCACTTTTATTATCGGGAGAACGTGCGCCGTTCTCCCGCCCCGCCGGCAAAGCCGCCTCTTCAACAAAAGGCGCCCCCACCCACTCACGGGTTCGCTTCGCTCACGCATGAGCGAACTTGCGGGCGGCTGTACTAGGTCAGTCAGCCAAGCAGTACGCGGCTTGCTGGTCGGTGCTCTCTGCGCATGCGCCGTCGGCGCACAGGAACGAAGCGCATTCGTTCGCCTCGTCGCAGTCTGCACCGGTCGCCTTGCGCGCCACGCAGGTTGCGGTCGGCCCGCAGTAGAGGCCTTCTTGGCAGTTGAAGTCCGTGAAGCACAGGCCACCGGCCGCACCGCGCGGCGCACACATCCATGAAGCGGTGTCGGCGCCGGGCAAACACGCGGTCGTCGCGACATTCTCGCAGGACACGAGCGCAGCTGCGATCGCTTCGATCGTGGCGTCGTCGCCGCCCTCCGGCGAGCAGTTGGCACCGGCCGCGCGCGAACCGGTGAACGCGGATTGAAAGCCGTCGCTCGTAATCGCCCACGCTGCGACCGCGGGGTCGCACGTGGCGATGCGCGATTCGAGCTCGTCGAGCGCGGCGGTCAGTGCGTCCTGATCGAAGCCGACGATCGGATCGGTCGCGACCGAGGCCCCGCCGCTCTCCTCGCACAGCGCGCGCATCGCGCTCTCGCAGGTCGGCACGTCGCGGCCGGGGCTGTCGCAGCAGTTGGCTTCGGCTGCGCACTGGATCTGTGCCACGCGCATGCAGATCTCGGTCGGACCGATGTCGTTGTTGCCACCGCCTGCGCCACTCGTTCCGCCGCTTCCGGTGCCGCTCGTCCCGCCGGTGCCGGTGCCG
>JAYUYY010000474.1:0-5482 GCA_043752225.1 Sandaracinaceae bacterium
CTCACCGGGCCGCGCGTCCTCACCGGGCGCGCCGCGCGTCGACGCGCTCTTCGCCAGCCTCGAAGGCGAGGACGACGAGCTCCCACCGGTCGAACGGCCCTCACCCGTTGCACCTGCGCCGCGTACCTCCGCAGCGGTGTTCAGCCCCGGGTCCACCCACCCATCCGTTCCGCCTCGAACACCGGATGACTTGGTTGCCGACTTCGACGAGCAGGATTTCGGCGAACAGCCGCTCGGCGATCAAAACTTTGGTGAGCAAGATCTGCTCGGCGATTCCACCGAGGCCTTCGAAGCATCCGCCGACGAAGAAGCCGTCGAGCCAGTCGAGCCAGCCGAAGACGCCGGGCCGCGCTTGCTGGAGCTCGCAGCGGACGCGCAGCCTCAGAAGCGATCGAACGCGCTGTGGATCGCGCTGATCGTGATCGGGCTCTTGATCGCAACGGCGGTCGGCATCGCGGTCCTGCAACCGCAGCTGTTGGGGCTCGCGCAAAGCGCCGCTCCCTCGGTGACCGCGAGCCCGCTGCCCGTCGTCGAGGCCTCGGACGTCGCGCCGCAGCCCGCAAGTCCGCAGCCTGAAGCGGCTGATCCGGCGCCCGCACCGGTCATCGATCCGGAAGCTGCGGCGGCGCCGACCGAGCAAGCCGCAACTCCAACTCGAACGCTTACGCCGGCTGCTCCAGACAGCGCGCCGCAACCGGCTGAAGGTGCTGCCGAGACGGTATCCGTCAACGTGACAGCGCTGCCGCGCGGCGCGGACGTGCGCGTGACGCGCGATGGCGCGACCACGCTCGCCGGCGTCGCGCCCACCAACATCGTGCTCCCGCTCGGACGCGAGGTGACGGTCAGCGTCAGCGCGCAGGGCTACACCGCGCTGACCAAGACCGTGATCGCAACGCGCGACAATGAGCCGCTCCGCTTCAAGCTCGAGCCGGTGTCGTACGTGCTCGTCGTTCGCTCGCCGATCGGTGCGGAGATCGCGGTCGGCGGGACGACCGTCACGTCGCCCGCGCCGCTCGAGCTCGGTCACCTCGCCGGCGACATCAGCGTGTCGATCGCCAAAGACGGTTATCGGCGCATGACGCGCCCGGTGCGTCTGGAAGAGTTCAGCGAGCGCGACGGAATGCTGCGCGCCGAGATCGACGTCGCGTTGAGCCCGATGCCGGGCGCGACGATTGCGCCCAAAGCAACTCCGATCCCCGAAGCCAGACGCCCCGCGCGGCGCGGTGCGCGTTCGACCGGCGCGAGCGCGCTGCCTTCCCCAGATGAGCCCGCGCCCGACAAAGCCGAGGCCGCCGTGACGTCGAAGCCCGACCCCAAGGCCAAGCCCGCACCGCCGGCACCACCCCCGCTGCCGACGATGCCGTAACGCCTCAGCGCGCGTTCGTCAGCGGGATACAAAGCCCGTGCTAGCACGATCGGCTTTTCGGTGTAGCGTCAGCGCGCTGTGATTCCGCTACGCGACCATAATCATGCGCAGACGCGGCCGATCGCGACGTACGGCCTCTTGGCGATCAACCTCGCCGTGTTCGCGTATCAGCTCACGCTCGATGTCGTGGCGGAGCGGCGCGTCGTGCTCGACTACGGCTTCGTACCGAACGCGATCAGCCAGGGCGATCTGTCGGCCTTGAGCACGGTCGTGACCAGCATGTTCATGCACGGCAGCATCCTGCACTGCGCGAGCAACATGTGGTTCCTGCACATCTTCGGCGACAACATCGAGGACGCGCTCGGCAGCGCGCGCTTCTTGGCCTTCTACTTTGCGAGCGGGATCGCCGGTGCCTTCGCGCAGTACCTGTTCGATCCCAGCAGCACCATTCCGATGATCGGCGCATCGGGTGCGATCGCCGGCGTGCTCGGCGGATACATCCGGCTCTTTCCGCACGCGCGCATCGTGACGCTGATCCCGATCTTCGTGATCATGATCGTGCGTGAGATCCCGGCCGGATTCTTTCTCGTGATCTGGTTCGGCTTGCAGCTGCTCGACGGCGTCGGGGCGCTGTCGTCGGTGACCAAGGGTGGCGGCGTCGCTTTCTTCGCGCACATCGGCGGCTTCATCGCGGGCGCCGTCTTGGTCTCGATCCTCGGCCGGCGGCAGGGCCACCGCCCGCATGGCGGACGCGACGTGCGTCCGCGAGCAGCCGTACGCCGTCGAGATAGTTTTTAGTGGAGCCGTTAGCGAACGACATCGGCTTCGAGAGCGCGGCGCGTAGCGATGGGCCGCTCAGCGTCGCGGACGTGCTTGGTCCCAAGGGGCTGCTCGCCAAGACGCTCTCGAGCTACGAGCATCGGGCGAGCCAGCTCGAGATGGCGCAGGCCGTGAGCCGCGCGCTCGGCCGCGAGGACACGCTGATCGTCGAAGCCGGCACGGGCACGGGCAAGACGCTCGCCTACCTCGTGCCCGCGCTCTTGTCGGGCAAGAAGGTCGTGATCTCGACCGGCACCAAGGCGCTGCAAGACCAAATCATGGAGCACGACGTGCCGCTGCTCACGCGCGTGCTCGGCCGGCCGCTCGACATCGCGTGCATGAAGGGCCTTGCCAACTATCTCTGTCTGCGCCGCTACAACGAGCATCGCCACAGCGCGCGCGCAGGATCGCAGCGCGACGATGCGCAGATCGATCTGCTGATCGATCGAACGGTGCCCGGCGCACCCGCCGCTGCGCGACCGATCCAGACGCGCCAAGAGCGCGAGCTCGCGGTGCTCGAAGCGTGGGCGGGGCGCACCGAGCTCGGCGATCGCTCGGAGCTCTCGGTGCTCGGCGATGACGCGAGCATCTGGGCCGAGGTGCACAGCGGCACCGACACGCGCATCGGGCCCAAGTGCCAGTACCACGACGCGTGCTTCGTCACGCGCATGCGCAAGCGCGCGCAAGACGCCGACATCATCGTGGTCAACCATCACTTGTACTTCGCCGACCTCGCGCTGCGCGGCGCGCATGGCGGGGGCGTAATCCCCGATCACGCGGCGGTGGTGTTCGACGAAGCGCACTTAATCGAAGACATCGCGACCGACTTCTTCGGCGTGAGCGTGTCGACCACGCGCTTGACCGTGCTCGTGCGCGACGCTGATCGGACGCTCGCGGCCGCGCGGCTCTCTGGCGAGTCGGCGCGCTGGCTCACGCAAGTCACGAGCGCGGGCGCCGAGCTGTTCGCGACGCTGCCCCAGCCGTTCACGGCCGACGGTTCACGCGTGCCGCTCGCCCGCTCGGCTTGGGAGGATCGCTTGCAAGCGCCGATGCTCGCGCTCGACAACGCGCTCGATGGCCTCGCTTCGTTCTGCAAGCAGCGGCTCGAGCACGGTGAAGCGGTAGCGCAAATCGCGCGGCGCGCCGATCAGCTGCGCGACGACATCGCGAGCATCGCCGAGGGCGGCGGCGGCGGGCGCGTCACCTGGGTGGTCGTGCGCGGCAACGCGGGTAAGAACCGCGGCAGCGTCTCGTTTGGCGCGAGCCCGATCGCGGTCGCCGACATCTTGCGCGACAAGCTCTTTCAGCGCGCACAAGGCGTCGTGCTGACCAGCGCGACGCTCGCGACCTCCGGCAACTTCGACTACGTGCGCTCGCGGCTCGGCATCGACTGGAAGCCCGAAGAAAAGCTCTTGCCGTCGCCGTTCGACTTCCCGAAGCAAGCCGCGCTCTACGTGCCCGAGCGCATGCCGGATCCGCGTGAAGCGGGCTTTCTCGATGCCGCCGAGCACGAGACCGCAGCGCTGATCGAGATCACCGGCGGCGGCGCGTTCGTGCTCTGCACCTCGCTCAAGGTGATGCGCGCGCTGGCCGAGCGCCTCACCAAACGCCTCACCCATCCGGTGCTCGTGCAAGGCAGCGCGCCGCATGCGGTGCTGCTCGATCGCTTTCGCAAGCACGGCGACGCGGTGCTGGTCGCGACCTCGAGCTTTTGGCAGGGCGTCGATGTGCCGGGACGCGCGCTGCGCCTGGTGATCATCGACAAGCTGCCGTTCGAGGTGCCGAGCGATCCGCTGGTGGCTGCGCGCTGCGAGAAGCTCGAAGAAGCCGGCGAGCAACCGTTCATGAAGTACCTCGTGCCGGCCGCGGCGCTCACGCTCAAGCAGGGCTTCGGTCGGCTGATCCGCAGCGCGGAGGATCGCGGCATCGTCGCCATCCTCGACACGCGCATCACCAAAAAAGGCTACGGCCGCACGTTCATCTCGAGCCTGCCACCCGCGACGCGCTGCCTCACCCTCGACTCCGTGCGCGACTTCTACGCCGGCGCGCAGCCCAAGTAAGCGCTAACGCGGCGGCTCTGTTCAAACACGTTCGCTAGCGCGAACGTTGGCTGAGCGCTGCGAGAAACGCGGTGAGCTTGCCCGCGTGCGCGGCGTCGAGATTCACGAAGCGAAAGCCGACCATCGCCTGCCCGTCGTCCGTCGGCGCGACCCACATCACGTTCGCCGGCACGGTGAAAGGCTCCTCGTCCGGATCTTCGATGCCGTCCTGCGTGAGGATCAACGTCAACGCGACCGTGCTGTTCTCGGGGAGCGCTTGCGGCAAGAGCGCAGCGGCGCCACCGGTCGAGACGTCGCGGGTTTCGCCCTCGAGGGTTTCCCCGCGCAGCTCGATCTCGGCGGCGACAGAGATTTCGTAACGTACGTGCTCGCGTCGGTTCATCATGGGCGCGTGCTGCTCGTTTTTACAGGCCGTTGTGAGCGCCCGATCATGCGCCGGAACGCGCCGCCGGTAAAGGCATCGAGCTGCGCTTCGATCTCCGCGATTCGCATCGCGCGTGCGATTTCCGCCGGCGCAGCACTCGCCGCGTTCACGCTCGAGCCAGCGTTCGAGCCGGCGTTCGCGCTTGTCGTCGAGCCTGCCGTGCTTTCATCCTGACCTTCTGGTCTTTTCAGGTCGGTAAGCGAGGTCGACAGCAAGTCGCGCTCGAGCTGCAAGCGTCGCCGTTCGAAGTACAGCCGGATGATCTCGGCCCCGCGCTTGCTCGCAGCGCCGCGCTCGCCGCGCGCCTCGCGAGCCAACGCGACTTCTTCGTCCGCGAACACCACGCGCTCGAGGTGAAAGGTCAGCGCGGCTTCGAGCGTGAGATCATCATCGGTCGAGAGCCGCAACCCTTCGTCCGCAGCCGAGGACGCGAGATCGACACCCTGACCGCGCCGCGCCTTGAGCCCGACGATCGGAACCCAACCCGAGAGCCGCGCGCGCTCGCGTAGCGCTTCGTTCGTCGGGTCGTAGTGAGCTGCGAGCGCCGCGCGCAACACCTCCCCGATCGAAGGCTCGTGCGCATAGCGCGCCAGCGCCGCGGCCAGCGGATCAGCCGGCTTGCGCGCGCTCACCTCCGAGTCGCGTGATGCTCCCGCGCGGTCCTGCGCGGGCTCAGTGCTCGCGCGCTGTGCCAGCCCCAAGCGCGGCGTTGCCAACATGCACAGACCGATCGCAAACCAAAGCGCAGCAGCTCTCATAATGTTTCTCCTTCTTCGATGGCGGGCATGAACGTCGCAAGCTCGATCGCGCGCT
>JAYUYY010000475.1:0-2036 GCA_043752225.1 Sandaracinaceae bacterium
CAGCCGGCTTTCGATCACGCGCTGATCGACCTTCAGGTCGTGGAACCGCTCGGATGTAGCAGCCATCCGATCGGTCACGCCGGGCGGTTTGGCGGGCCAACGAAACAGCACTTCGCGCGTCGCGATGCGGTACGCCTTTTCGAGCGAAACCGCGCCTTGCACCTGGATGCGCGCGAGCAACGGATACGCGGTCGCCGTGCCGACGAGCTTTTGCAGCGGGCTTTCGCGGGTGGGAGCCCCGACTGCGGCTGCGGCTGCGCGCGCGTGCGTCAGCATCGACGAGCCGTAGTACGCGCTGAGCCCGACGAGCGCAGCCATGGCGAGATCGAGCGTGCGAACGCGGCGCACGCGACGCGCGAGCGCGTCCCAGGCGCTAAGCAATCCGAGCCCGACGAACGGCAAGAGCGGGATCAGCCGCCGCGCGCCGAACGCGTACCCGCCCCACGGATCCCACGCGCTCGCGTTGATCCACAGCACGAACGCGAACGCCGCCAGCAGCGCGAGCCGGCGCGCGCGACGCCACTCCGTCGCGAGCAGCCCGAGCAGGCCGAGCAGCACGATCGGCTGCTGAAACACGAAGCCGTTTCGCGGACTGAACAACAACCTCAAGAAGCGCGGATCGCCGAGTTGGAGAAACTCCGGATGGGGTAGCTCCGATTTCGCGAAGGCTCGGAAGAGTGCGAGCTGCGAGCCGACCAGCACGAGCACGGGCACAGCCGCGAGACACAGCCCGCGCGCACGCGGCTTGAGCTCACTCCACGGCGTAACGAGCATGAGCGCGAACGCTGCGAGCTCAGGACGCGTCGTGATCAAGAGGCCGATCACAGCTCCGATCGCGAGCCAACGCAGATACGCGGCACGCGTAAGCGCAGTCGCCGGTGACGCCAGTGACACCACCCGCAATCGCTCGACTGGAAGCTCGGTGAAAAACCAGAGCGCGCTCACGAGAAAGAACGTGAGGACGTGATCGTAGAGCGGTAGCCAAATCGCGTATGGCCAGAGCGGCGTGCCGAGCACGATCGCAGCGGTCACGAGCGCGCGTCGCCACACAGCCTGCGATCGCAGTCGGGGATTCGCGAACAACAGCGCTGCACCGCACGCGCCATAGAACAGCGTCGCCGAACGACAGCCCCACAGCAGCAAGGACGCGCCCTGCGGATCGCTAGCGCCACCGTGGCCCAACACGCTCGCGCACGCCGACGCGAGGTAGAAAAACGGCGCCCACAGGATCGCATTGCCGATCCCGCGCGTGACTTCGTGCTGAACGTTGCGAAAGGGATCGCCGAGCGCGGCGTACTGGTTGCGGAAGTCGAGGTCGCCGTCCGTGAGCAGCGAGACCATCTGCAAAAAGTAATAGTGCGCATCTGCGAACAGCGGCAGCGACAACGGGCGCACGTATTGGAGCAACCCGCCCGCGACCAGCGAGCCGAGCGCAAGCCAGGCGGTGCTGGCTATCCAGCGGCCGCGCGGCTCGCGCACGCGCTCATCCTTCGGCGAGTGCCCATCGACCATGCCCACGACCATACTCACGACCACGCCAGGACCGATCCTACTCGGTCCGCGCGTCTCGGTTCTATCGCGGCGTTGTGTGCGGTATGAAGAAGCCGCCCAGTGTAGGCATCGGGCCTAACGTGCGGACGTGACGAGGCTGACGTGACGATGATCGAAGTGCTGCGTTCGGGAGTTAACACCTGGGAATGCGACCAGATGGGGCACATGAACGTGCGTCATTACTTCGGGCGCGCGAACCACGGCCTGGTCGCGTTTGCGCTGCAGCTCGGGCTCTCCCCGTCGTACCTGCGGCAAGCAGGCCTTACGCTGCGCGCGCGCGATCAGCACGTGCGCTTCATGCGCGAGCTGCGGCCGGGCGTGTACTACGCAATGCACGCGGGGCTGGTGAAGGCGAGCGCGGAGCGGCTGCACGTGTACGAAGAGATGCGGATCGTCCACAAGCCCGAGGTCGCCGCGAGCATGCTGAGCGAGGTTGCGCTGGTCGACGTTGCGTCAGGCTGCGAGGTCGCGTTTTCCGACGCGGT
>JAYUYY010000476.1:0-2033 GCA_043752225.1 Sandaracinaceae bacterium
GCCCTGAGGGAAATGCGTCAGCGCCTCGATGGCCTGGCGCGCAGCCGCGAGCTCCGGGTCGGTGCCGAGCGCGGTGTAGTCTCCGCTGCAGATCACCAGATCGATGCGCTGCTCGTGCGCAAAGCGGGCGAGCGCCGCCAGCTTCTCGCGCGCGTGCGCGAAGTCCGCGTGGCGCCGCAAGAACAGATTGGCCGCGCCGATCAAGCGCTTGTTCCACCACATCTCTCGCCACGGCATCGCCGTCAGCGGCAGATCCACGTGCACGTCGCTGAGGTGCAGCACACGCATCACGGGGAGAGCCCGGAAGCGCCGAGGCCTGCCGCTTCCGGCAAGCCGCAGCGCAGGTTCATGCATTGCACGCCCTGCCCGGCTGCACCCTTCACCAGGTTGTCAATCGTCGCCATTGCGATGATGCACCCGGTGCGATCATCCCGCGAGTACGCCACGTGCGCGCGGTTGGAGCCGCGAACCCAGAGCGTGTCCGGATGCATGCCTGGATCGAGCACCGAGACCGAGACCGATCCTTCGTAGAGGGCGCGCGCAACTTGCACGCAGCGCTCCACGCTGACCGTGACGTCCTTCGCCATTGCGTACGCCGTCGTGAGGATGCCGCGCGTCATCGGCACCAGGTGCGGCGTGAACGTCACGCGCAACGTCCTGTCGACGAGCGCCGACAGTTCCTGCTCGATCTCGGCGGTGTGTCGATGCTGACCGCCGGACTTGTACGCGCGGATGCCTTCCGAAGTCTCCGAGAAGTGCGTGCTCTGCGACGGCGCCTTGCCGGCACCCGAGGCGCCGCTCTTCGAATCCACCACGATGCCATCGGCATCCACCAGCCCTTCACCCAACAGCGGTGCGAGCGCGAGGATCGCGCTGGTCGGATAGCAACCCGGCACAGCGATCAGGTTCGCCTTCGAGATCGCGGCGCGATGCAGCTCGGGCAACCCATACACCGCTTCCGACAGCAGCTCGGGCGCATGGTGCTCGCCATACCAGTGCGTGTGCGCCGCCAGATCGTGCAGCCGAAAATCCGCCGACATGTCGAGGGTGATCACCCCCAAAGCGCGCAGCGCCTTCACCGTCTCCGCGCTCGCACCATGCGGCAACGCGCAGAACGCGACATCGGCACGCTCACGCACCAGCTCGGCCGAGAACGCCTCGACCTTCAAATCGCATACCCCAATCAAGCTCGGCAAGGCCCGAGCAATCGGCTCCCCAACACCGCTGCGCCCGGCCACCAACGTCACGCGCACACCAGGATGCACCAGCAACAGCCGCATCAGCTCCGCGCCGACATACCCAGAGGCCCCAACGATCGCAACCCGCACGTCTGCCATGACTCAACTCCAAGCCCGATGTTCCGCGCACCGTGACCACGAAGCAAGACGCGGTCGAGCCGCGACCACGCCACGTCGCTCACCTCTCGTGAGGCGCGAGCGTCGCGAGTTGGGTCGTAGCCGCGAGCGCGCCCGCAGCGACCGAGGGAGCGTACTCACGTACGTGACCGAGAGAGCGAGGACGTAAGCCGCGGATACGGCCCAAATCGCGGCGCGATCAACGCTTCGAATACTGGAAGCGCTTGCGGGGGCCCGGCTGACCCGGCTTCTTGCGCTCTTTCTTGCGCGCGTCACGCGTCAAGAAGCCCGCCTTCTTCAAGGTGGGGCGCAGCGCGGGGTCGATGACCAACAGCGCGCGCGAGATGCCGTGACGAACGGCGCCGGCCTGACCGGACTCGCCGCCGCCACACACGTTCACCGTCACGTCGAAGGCTTCCGACTTCTCGACGGCTTCGAGCGCTTGCTTCACGACCATGACCGAAGTCGGACGCGGGAAGTACGCCTCGAGCGTGCGACCGTTCACCGTGATGACGCCCGTACCGGCCTTCAGCAACACGCGCGCGATGGCGTTCTTGCGCTTGCCAGTTCCGTAAGCCTTACCGTGCATTGTGCCGTTGATCATGATTCTCTAACTCGGTTCTGGTTGCGCGAAAAATCAGGTGCGGATCGTGAGCGGCTCGGGCTTCTGCGCCGCGT
>JAYUYY010000477.1:0-5474 GCA_043752225.1 Sandaracinaceae bacterium
GTGAGGAGCGGATAGGACAGCGCCCACGACTTGCGTTCGACGTCGATCCGTCCGCTGAGCATGCTGCCGATGCCGGCGAACATGATGATGCCGCTCAGCAAGACGGCGAGCGCGAGAGTTGGGTGGCCGAGAAACACGCTCAGCCGCGACAAAAGGCCCATCTCGACGAACATGAAGCCCAAGCCGATCAGCGCGAAGTAGAGCAGCGCGGCGGTCACGTCGGCGAAAGGCAGCGCGCGCAGGTCGCGCACGCGGCGGGCCATCGGAAAGCCCAGCGTCGCGAGCGACAAGAGCAAACTGACGAGCGTCGCGTACAGCAGCGTTTGGGTCGCGGCGAGATTGCCGAGGAAGCCCAAGTCCATCTTGCGAACGTCTTTATTCTGCGCGAGCCAGGTCGATGGCTTGAGCATGTTGAAGAAGAACGGTCGCTCGTCGCTCGGCGGCGAGAGGTCGAGGTACTGGCTGCTCGTGAAGCGATGCAGCGCATCGCGCGTGGGTTGCCGGATGATCGAACGCAACAACGGATGCGCCGGTTGACGCCGGGGCGTTACCAGCATGTTGTAGCCCTTAAACACCGCGATCCGCTGCACGAGGTCAATATCGTCATTCGAGAACGCGGTCGGGCTCATCAAGAGCGTTGCGACCATCTCGCTCTGCAGCAACACGATGTGCTTTTGCGGCTCGCGCACGCCCTGCGCCCAAAGCGTGTCCATCGCGAGCGCGAGCATGCGCGCGGTCTCTCCTGGGGCGTCGACCACGTACCAGCGCGAGACGGTGAAGATGCCGCGCGGCGTGAGCCGGCGCATGAACGTGCGCCAGGCTTCCATCGTGTACAGGCCGTTCTCCGAGAGCGAGTACGCACCCGCGCCGGTCGAGGCCCAGGTATCGATCAGCGACATCGTGATGACGTTGTAGCGGCGACGGTCGCGGGCCATGAAGCTGCGCGCTTCGTCCGTGACCAGCTCGACGTTCGGCAAGCTCGCGATGTCCGAGAAGTCCGCCATCTCCTTGCGGTGCAGGCCGACGATCAGGTCATTGATCTCGACACCGACGACCGGGATATGTCCGACGCGCGCGGCCTCGAGGATGTCGCGGCCGCCGCCTACGCCGATCACGGCAGCAGCGCCGGTCGGGCGCAGCATGTGAGCGGCCGCCGTGATGTCCCACGACAAGTACGCGTGCTCGTTGAGCGACTTGGCCTTGCCCGCGATCACGGTTCCGGCGCCGCCATCGATCTCGATGTAGCGCTGCGCGATCGGCGTCAGCACTTCCGGCGGCGTGTTGCGGCCCTTGGCCCAGAAGAGCGGCGGTTGTACGAGCGTCGCGCGCACGGTGACGCGCGAGTACGTGTTCCAGCGGTTGAAGATGAACGCCCCGACGTCCTCGTGCATGCCTTTGACCCAGGCAGGTCGAATGAAGCCCGGCTCGGTGCGCGTGTTGGCGAACACGAGCAGCACCAGCGCAATCGCGGTGATCGTCGCGCCGCGCGTGCGCTGCCCATTGGCGCGCGCGAAGGCCCAGGCTCCGAGCGCCGCAACCGCGCCCGACAGCAGCGCAGCGCTCGGCGCATCTACGACGCCGAGCACGGGCACGACCAGCGCACAGCCACTCGCGGCGCCGATCAGATCGACTCCATAGACGATGCCCGTGGGCATTGCGCTGCGCGTGAGCGCGAGCGTGAGCGTGATCCCGCCGAGCACGAACGGCACGGCCAGTGCGCTGCCCATGGCGAGCAATGCAAAGAACGTCATGAAGTCGCTGACCGGCACGATCGGCAGCGAGAGGGCCAACACCACGCAGAACGGAATGCCGATCGCGAAACCGAGCGCGCTGCTCGCGAGGCGCTTGGGAATGTCGGCGTCGGCGAAGCGCTCGGGCCACACGTACACGACGACCGCGCCTGCGGTCATGCCGAGCATCGCGAGCGAGATGACGAAGAAGGCGAGGTGGTACCAAGCGCTCACGCTGGTTAGGCGCGTGAGCAGCACCTCGAGCATGAGCGTCGCCTGCGCGACGAAGAACACGCCTGCGTAGGTGAGCAAGCGGAGCCGCGCAGAGCTCGGCTGTGAGCGCTCCTCAACCGGGCTTGCATTCAAAGTCGGAGCGGAGCTCATCGATCGGGCGCGCGGGTAACAGCGCGTCCACTTCGCGCTCGGCTCCCAACGACGTGGCTCGCGACACTACACGAGAAGCCGCGTCGCGTGTGCCTCAGCCTGCAGCCGCGGCGCGCAGCTCGAGCAACGTGATCTCCGCGGGCGCGAACACGCGTACCGGCGGCCCCCAGTAGCCGGTGCCTCGGCTGACGTAGAGCTGCGCACTCCCGACCCGGTACAAGCCCGCGACGAAGCGCGATTGCAGACGCACCAGCCACGTGAATGGCCACATTTGGCCACCGTGCGTGTGACCGGAAAGCTGAAGGCTCACGTGCCGGCGATGCGCTTGCTCGAAGGTCCGCGGATCATGAGCGAGCAGCACGACCGGCGTGCTCGCATCGGTGCCGCGCAGCGCATCGTCGATGTCCTTCTCCGAGCGGCGACGGCTCGAGTAGTCGTCGACGCCTGCCAGCCAAAAGCGCGCACCGTGCCGCTCGATCGCGACGCCTTCGTTGCGCAGCACACGCATCCCGAGCTCGGTCAGGCGCGCGCACCAGTCGGCGGCACCCGAGTAGTAATCGTGATTGCCGGTAATGAAGAACACGCCGTCGCGTCCGCGCAACGCACCGAACGGGGCGACGCGCTCGCCGATGCGCTCGACGCTGCCGTCCACCAAGTCGCCGGTGATCGCCACGGCATCCGCGTCGAGCTCGTTCACGCGCGCGGTCACGTGCTCGGCGAAGCGCTGGTCGATCAGCGTACCGATATGAACGTCGCTGAGCTGCACGAGACGATAGCCATCGAGCGCCGCGGGCCAGCCCGGGATCGCCACGCTCAGCCGCTTCACGCTCGGCACGCGCAGCCCGCTGTACAAGCCGAACAGCAGCACCAGCGTGACGCTCACGACCACCCCGAGCGCGCGCTGTCGCTCGATCTCGATGCCCTCGAGGCCGAGCACCGCCAGCGCGAGATCGCTCAGGCCGAGCGTGAGCAAAAGGTAGAAGCATGTCGCCAGCCAGATGTACGCGGGCCACGCGGATACGCGTCCCACGCCAGGACCAAAGCGCCGATCCAAGATCGGATGCGCGACGATCGACAGGCCGAGCGCTGCGATCAACGTGGTCGCCAGGGTGCGCAGCTCGCCGCTCAGCATCGGGTCGTGCACGAGCCGCACGATGAAGTAGCGATGTGCGAGCCCGAGGATCGTGAGCAAGATCGTCAGCACGATCGCGATGTTGCGCGGGCTGCGCGCAGTGCGTCGCGGAGCGCGTCGCGGAGCGAGCTTTGGGGCGTCCGACGAACCCGTCGTTGCCGATTCAGTTGCCCGCGAACCCTCTCCACCGCTCATGAAGACATCCTCGTAGCACCCTGCCGAGTCGATACCAGCAGGACCGCATCGACAACATGCGTCGCAGCGCGGGCGAGGTCGTTGCAGTTGCCAGCTCGTCAAATCATTCAAAAAGCGAAACGCCGGACCAGCTTTCGCTGACCCGGCGTTCGGTTCCAGATGCGGGCCCTAAAGGACCTGCGATCGGGCGCGCTCCATCAAGCGCGTGGCTAGAAGCTCACATCATGTCCATGCCGCCGCCGTGGCCATGGCCACCATGCCCGCCGCCGCCGCCGTCGTCCCTCTTGGGCTTCTCAGCGATCATGGCTTCCGTCGTGAGCATCAAGCCCGCGACCGAGCTCGCGTTCTGAAGCGCGCAACGAACGACCTTCGCCGGGTCGATGACGCCCGCCTTGAGCAGGTCCTCGTACACGTTGGTCGCCGCGTTGTAGCCCATGCTGCCCTTGCTGCTGCGCACGCGCTCGACCACGATCGCGCCTTCTTCACCGGCGTTCTTCGCGATTTGGCGGAGCGGTTCCTCGATCGCGTGACGCAACACGCGGATGCCCGCGGCTTCGTCGCCTTCGAGCTTGAGCGCGTCGAGCGCCGACTGGCAGCGCAACAGCGCTACGCCGCCACCAGGCACGATGCCTTCGTCGATCGCCGCACGCGTCGCGTGAAGCGCATCTTCGACGCGCGCCTTCTTTTCCTTCATCTCGACCTCGGTGGCCGCACCGACGCGGACCACTGCGACGCCGCCGACGAGCTTCGCAAGACGCTCTTGGAGCTTCTCGCGATCGTACTCGCTGGTCGTCTCTTCGATCTGGCGACGGATGGTTTCGATGCGACCCTTGATCTCGGGCTTCTTGCCCGCGCCGTCGACGATCGTCGTGTTGTCCTTCGTGATCTGGATGCGCTTGGCGCGGCCGAGCTGGGCCACGGTCAGCGACTCGAGCTTGATCCCGAGGTCCTCGCTCACGACTTCGCCGCCCGTGAGGATCGCGATGTCTTTGAGCATTTCCTTGCGGCGATCGCCGAAGCCAGGCGCCTTGACGGCGACGACGTGCAGCGTGCCGCGAAGCTTGTTCACGACCAAGGTCGCGAGCGCTTCGCCATCCACGTCCTCGGCGATGATGATGAGCGGCTTCTGCGAGCGCGCGACACCTTCAAGCACGGGGAGCATGTCCTTCATGCTCGAGATCTTCTTCTCGGAGATGAGGATGAACGGGTCCTCGAGCACGGCATCCATGCGCTCGGGGTTGGTGACGAAGTAGGGCGAGAGGTAGCCGCGGTCGAACTGCATGCCCTCGACGACTTCGAGCGTGGTCTCGAGGCCCTTGGCCTCTTCGACGGTAATCACGCCTTCCTTGCCGACCTTTTCCATCGCGTCCGCGAGGATCTTGCCGATGGCCTCGTCGTTGTTCGCGCTGATCATGCCGACCTGCGCGATCTCGCGCGGGTCCTTGGTCGGCTTCGAGAGCTTCGCGAGCGCTGCCACGATCGCAGCCACGCCGATATCGAGGCCGCGCTTGAGCGCCATCGGGTTGTGACCCGCGGCGACGAGCTTGCTGCCTTCGTGGAAGATGGCTTGCGCGAGCACGGTCGCGGTCGTGGTGCCGTCGCCAGCGACGTCCGAGGTCTTCGACGCGACCTCACGCACCATCTGTGCGCCCATGTTCTCGAGCTTGTCCTTCAGCTCGATTTCCTTCGCGACGGTCACGCCGTCCTTGGTCACGATCGGAGCGCCGAAGCTCTTCTCGATCACGACGTTACGGCCCTTGGGGCCGAGGGTGACCTTCACCGCGTTTGCGAGTTGGTCGAGGCCGGAGCGGATCTTGTCACGCGCCAACTGGGAGTATGCGATCTCTTTGGGTGAGCTCATTGAATTTGGCCTCTAGTTAATTCGGGCTAGCTTGGGCTACTTCTTGTCGATGATGGCGAGGATGTCGTCCTCGCGCATGATGATGTGCTCGGTACCGTCGAGCTTGATCTCGGTGCCGCTGTACTTGCCGAAGAGGATCTTGTCGCCGGCCTTGACCTCGACGGGGCGGAGC
>JAYUYY010000478.1:0-13223 GCA_043752225.1 Sandaracinaceae bacterium
CTCGAGAACCCCACGAGCGAGCTGCTCGCGCGCTTCATCCTCGATCGCGTGAAGCTGCCTTCCGGCGAGCTGGTTGCTGTGAACGTCGCCGAGACCTGCACCGCGAGCTGCACTGTGTACGCCGACGTCACGACCCGCGACGGACGTTAGTCGCGTGGCGCCACCCGCCAAAAATCCGATCGGGCTCGCGCGCAGCGCTACACGCGCGGCGGTGATGGGCGCATGGACGCTGGCGCTGATGCCGATCGCCGTGCCGCACATGCGCACGCGGCCGCCGAGCACCCATGAGCGCTGGCGCCGGCGCTGGGTGCGCGCGTGGGCGGCCGGGCTGTTGCGCGTGTTCGGTGTCGAGCTGCACGCGGCCGGCGAGCAGCCGAGCGTCTCCACGCGCGGCCGGTTGATCGTCGCCAACCACCGCTCGCCGATCGACATCATCATCATGCTCGAGCGCTTCGGCGGCACCGTGCTCAGCCGCTCCGACCTGCGCAGTTGGCCGGTGCTCGGTGCGGCCGCTTATCACGGCGGAACGATCTTCGTGGATCGCGACGACGAGCGCAGCGGCATGAAAGCGATCCGCGAGATCCGCCGACGCCTGCAAGCCGGCCAGACGGTGATCGTGTTTCCCGAAGGCACGACGTATCGCGGCGACGAGGTGCGGCCGTTCGCGGGTGGAGCGTTCGCCGCCGCGCGAGGGCTCGACGTCGACTTATTGCCGGTGGGCGTCGCGTACGAAGACGGAGCGGAGTTCTTCGAGGAGACGTTCGGAGAGCACGTGGCGCGTGTCGCGCAGCGCCGTGTGACGCGCGTCGGCCTGTGCATCGGCATCGCGCGGTCCGCATCGAGCGACCGCGAAGCCATGGCGCGCGACGTGCGCTCCGAAGTGCAAGAGCTCGTCCAGCACGCCCGTGCTGCTCTGCAAAGCGGGCTGTAGACGCAGCCGAAACGGCCGCTTCAAGCCAAAGCCGCCGTCCCGAAGCTGGAACGGATGGAAAACCAGCGCGCCGCGCAAAGTACCGGCGCGCCTTGAATCGAGCTGCTCGAGCGGCGTAGAGAGAGGTTAACTATGAAATGCCGCGCCCTTTCACGATCGCTCACGGTGCTCGCGCTCAGCGCAGCGCTCTTCAGCCTAGACCTTCACGACGTCGCTCATGCCGAGAGCGGCAGCGGCACACCGAGCGATCAAGCCCGACCCAAAGAGCCGCCCAAGGTGCCGGCGAAGGAGCCCGTCGCGGAAGCGCCTAAGGTCGATAAGAAGCTCGAGGCCAAGGTCACCTGCACGTTGCTCACGACTGAAGCTCCGCGCGGCGGCCGGCTCGAAGTCGAAGGCAAGAATTTTGGAAAGTCGCCGGTCGTGAAGATCAACGCCGAGACGACCCGCACCATCGAGCGCTCCGGCGATCGAATCGCGGTCCAAATCCCACGCAAGTCCGAGGGCGGCGCCGTGACGGTTCGCGCTGAGGGGCAAAACATACATTGCGGCACGCTCGTGATCGTCGGCACCGACCGGTAGTCCGCTCATCGGTTGCAGTGCAACGCGCGGACAGTGTTTCCAGACGCGCATCGAATCTGTGAGCGTGGTCACGCTCTTTGCTCGTGCTCATCCGCGCTTGAAGCTGTCCGCCAGCTCACTCGTGCGTGCGCGCATTTCTGGTAGCGTCGCCGCCGCTATGAAGCATCAAACGTCGCGCGGATTCTTATGGTTGTTAGTGTCGTTGTCGTGTGTGGCCTCCGGCTGCAAGAGCGACGAGAGCTCCGCGAGTGACGCTGGCGGAGGCGCGAGCGGCTCCGATGCTCCCGGCGTCGTGACCTTGTCCGACGGTGGAGACCGCGACGATGCGGGCCTCGATGCAGCGGCGCCCGATCTGGACTCGGGCATGACCGACGGGTCGGCTGAGGACAGCTCGATCGCGGATGCGTCCGCGCTCGAGGATGCGGAAATCGACAGCGGCGACGCGACCGCGCCGGAGTGCGTAGCGGTGGACGAGACGTGCAACGACATCGATGACGACTGCGACGATCGCGTCGACGAAGACTTGGATCTCGGCAGGGCTTGCGACGGTGACGACGACGACGAATGCAAGCAAGGCCGCTTCGAATGCGGCGACGAGGACGACGTGATCTGCGTCGAGGCCGCGGTCGAGCTCTCACCTGAGAGCTGCGATGAAATCGACAACGACTGCGATGACGCGATCGACGAGGACTTCACCGACCTCGAAGACGCGTGCGACGGCACCGACAGCGATCTGTGCACCGATGGGATTTCCGTCTGTCATTCGGCCGGCGATCGCACGCGCTGCGATGACGACACCGCTTCACTCATCGATCTCTGCAACGGGCTCGATGACGACTGCGATCCGAACTCGGCCGATGGCAGCGAAGACTCTCGCGTCGGCGGCGCGTGTGACGGTGCCGACACCGACCTTTGCACCGAAGGTGTCTACACCTGCACGATCGATGGGCTGGTGTGCTCCGACGCGACCGGCTCGACGCTCGATTTGTGCAATGGCGCAAACGACGACTGCGATGCAGCGTCGGCCGACGGCAGCGAGGAGGCCACGACCGGCAACGCATGCGACGGAGTCGACAGCGACCTTTGCGCCGAAGGCGTGATCCAATGCAACGGCGTGAGCCTTAGCTGCTCGGACTCCAGCGGCTCGACCGTGGACCTGTGCAACGCGATCGACGATGACTGCGATCCGTCATCGGCCAACGGCAGCGAGGCACCGACGTTCGGCAACGCGTGCGATGGAACCGACAGCGACCTGTGCGTAGAAGGCACGATCCAGTGCAGTAGCTCGACGCTCGGTTGCTCGGACACCACCGGCTCGACGCTCGACCTGTGCAACGGCACCAATGACGACTGCGATGCCTCGTCCGCCGACGGCAGCGAAGAGCCCACGCTCAGCACCCCATGCGACGGATCCGACAGTGATCTGTGCACCGGCGGCACCTTTCAGTGCATGGGCAGCGTCCTGGGCTGCACGAACGATTCCAGTGGTGCGTTCGAGACCTGCAACGGGCTGGACGACGATTGCGACGACACCACGGACGAAGGTTTCGTGCGCGATGACAACCCGGCTTGCAGCCTCACTCAGATCAACCTCGGCAGCGTCAGTGGCGATCTGGGTGCAGGCGTCGTGACCGATACCTGGCATGACGAAGAGTGGGAGCGCGTTCGGATCACCGAGACCAACAGCTCGAGCATCTACTTGTCCGCCAGCATCACGCTGGCATCGGCGCCCGGCACCGATTTCGATCTCTACGTGTACTGCGTGAGCTGCGGCGGCACGCTCGCGGGCTCGAGCCTTTCAGGCGATGCGTTGGATACCGTCACGGTCCGTGCCGAGGATACGGATGCGCCGACGGATAACTCGTTCGACGTGATCATCGAGGTGCGCCACTTCTCGAGCACGGTCTGCGCCGACTGGACTCTCACCGTAACCGGCAACGAGTTCGTCGACACGGCGACTTGCTCGCTGGGCACCGACTAGCGCGCGTAAAGGCACGCTTTAAGCGCGAAGCTTGCCGACTCCGGCGAGAATCCCGCTCGGGCGCAGCGCGGGCGCGCGTTCGCTCAACCAAGTCGCTGCCGTCTCGACGTCGCCGAACACCGAGTTGGGAAACTTCGAGCGGCTCGCCATGTAAATGGCGGTGATGATGCTGCGCACCATCGTCATCTTGAAGCCTTTCCCCTCGAACGTGATCGTCGCGCCCGCGAGCTGCGCATCGTACGTCTTGAGCAACGCGGCGAGATCGTTGCGGACCTCGGCAGGCGTGTTGAGCGAGCAAGCCGCGTCCACAACGGTAAAAAACGCAATCTTGTCGTCCGGCCGCTGGCGGCGCACTTCGGCGAAAGCCTTGCGCGCCCAGGTCGAGCCGATCTGCACGATCGATCGTCGCCAGCACAGCAGCACGTAGCAATCGATGATCCCGACCGCGCAGTCCGGACTGCTTCCGATCACTTGCAGCCCGCCGACTTGCGGCGAACGGTCTTTCGAAGAGCCCGCTTTCGCGGACTCGAGTGCTCGCTGCGCGGCGCCGTCGTTGAGAGTGCTGCGTTCCATAAGGATGATGCCGATTACGGTCACACAGCGCGCGCGGACGCGTCAACGCGCTCGCGGCTTCTCGATCATCTACGGAGCAACAACGCGCCGAGCTTCATCACATGTTCATGCTCTGCGCGCTGTCGTCCGAGAGCGTGTGTTCACTTAGGCATGCCCACAGCGTACGGAAAGGACACCGGCAGCACGGGGTGTGCGATCGAGCCGATCTCCCAGTGATAACCGTCGTCCTGCAGGTCGCGCGTCATCGCTTGCAAATCTTTCGGCGAATACGTGCGCAGCGTCGACACCAGCCCATCCCAGCTGATCAAGATCGGCAGCACCGGGATCACATAGGTGAAGAAGAGCTGCCCCCAGGTGAGCGGCCGCACGAACGGCGTGAGCAGCAGCACGTAGAGCGGCATCATCACGCACGACAGCACACCGGGCGGCGAGGGATCGGTGATCTCGAAGATGCAGATCGCTTCACGACCGCGATACGCGCGCTCGAGCACCGCACGCGCGAGCTCGGGCTTCAAGTGGTGAAAGCACGCGAACATGCTGCGCACGCCGGGCAGCCCGGGCGGCGGATCCGACGCGTTCACCGACTTGCGCAAGTAGCGCACGTTGGCTTGGCCCAGCGCATCGATCGCCGTGGCGGCGCGTTGGTTCGGATAGAGATCGGTCAACGTGACGTCGATCGGCTCGTTCAGCTCGCGCTCGACCTCGGCGAGCGCGTGACGCACCGGCCCGCCGCCGCCCGAGCCCATGTCGAGCACCTTGCGCGACCCCGTCGTGCGCAGTGCGAGCAAGAGCTTCGGCGCGAACAAGCGATGAACGCCGAACACCCGCTCCACGGCTTCGAGGTAGAGCGTGGTGCCCTCGCGCAGGATTCGCGGGCACCAGCTGAGATCTTCGAACTCAAATAGATGTGCACGTGCCATGAAATTTTCCTTGTGAAGCCTAGAGAGTCGCGGCCGTGCGCGGCGCGCTCTGACAAGCGGCGACCGCGAGGCCAAAGCACTCCTCGAAGATCGCCATGTAGATGAAGAGCGCCTCGGCTCCGATCCGCGCGAGGTCGCCGGCCGAGTCCGGACGCTGCGCGAGCACGTTGTTCATCATGCGCGTGTTGAGATGCGTGTGACCGACGTCGATCAACGCATGCTCGCCGAGGAAGCTGAGCGATTCGACGACCTCAGCGCCGAGCACGCGCCGGAATTGCGCGAGCAGAGCGGGCAGCAGCACGACCGAGAGCCGCTCGATCTCGAGCTCGATCGCGACCTGCGCGAACGGCGTTGCCGAGACGATCGTGTCTTCGTGCAGCTGGATGTAGTGCTGCATCGCGCGCGTGGGCTTGCGCGCGATCAGCGCTTCGGCATCGAGCGCTGGCTCGTTGCGCGCGTTCCAACGTGCGACCAGCTGCTTGGTGTCCTCGATGAACATCAAGTGGTGATTGGCTTCGTGCTCGGCGTGACTGGCGAGCGCGCTGCCGATTTTGGACAAGCCCATCTCCACGCAGCGCTGCCCGGAGCGGGCGATCCAGCCTTCGACCGGCTCGGTGATCTGCACGCCGAGCGAGCAGTACTCGATTAGAAAGCGCTCGAGCACTCGAGCATCGATGTCCTGCGCTAGCAGCTTCGTCGCGATCGGCGCGCTCGAGATCAGCTCGCGCGCTCGTGCGATGCGCGGCTCATACAACTCTTGGATCGATTTCACGACTTTGTTCCTTCTTTGGCTTGCGTGCTGCGGCCCCACCGCATTCCGAACTGAAAGCGGCAATAGTTTTCCCATCGGGTGAGGCCGCGGCCGGTGATCACCATGCAGCCCATGCTCTCGGCCCAATGCGTGCCCGGCTCGGCATCGCGCTCGATCGTGCCCGCGGGTGCGATTACGAGAGGCTTCTGGATGTTCCGTTCGGCATAGAACGCGCGCGCCGCCGCGATCAGCGCGCGCTGCGCCGCCGGCAACGGTGCGCGTGCACCGCTCCGCACGTAGAGCTGCGCCATGTTCACGATGTTGAAAAGCGAGAGGTTCGGCGCACCGGTCTCACACAGCGCGACGCCGGCCAGCTGCTCGCCGTGCATCAGCACGAGCACTTCGCGACCGCGGTCGCCTTTGCGCGGCGCGGGACGGCGCAGGTCCGCGGGATGAATGTCGAACGCATTCGCCGTGATCTCGGGCAGGTGCCCACGGACCAGCGCCGCGCACGCGACCAGATCCACGTCGCGTGCGACCCGCACCTCGTAGCCCTCGGGAGCGGGAAACGGCACCGGCGCGTCGTCGCGCTCGAAGCGATCGAACGCGTAGATCCGCGCCAAGCTGGAGCTGCCGACCCAGCGGATGAAATTCTTGAAGAAGAGGTCGTGCCAGCGCAGATCGAGATCGAAGTACGCCATCGCCGAGGCGCGCGTGCCGTCGTACAGCGCCGGCACGCTGGTCAGCATCGAATACAGCATCGCGCGGCATTGCGCGCTCTCGGGATGACCCGAGACCGTAGCGAGCTGGTGCAGGATCCACGTCCGGTCGTAGATCCGAGTCGCCGAGCCGTGACCCAAGAGCTGACCGTCGGTCGCGCGATACACGCGATCGCAGCCAAAGGCGTCGCGCGGCTGGCAACGCTGCCATGCGCTGAAGCTGGCTGCGGCTGCGCGCAACGAGAGATAGCCTGAATTGACCATCAACGCGCGGAGCGCTTTGGTGTCGACCTCGTGGCGCGGCACGAGCTGCGGCAAGCGCTCGCGCAAGTAGACCTCGATCAGCCCCTGCCCGCGACCGCCGGCAGTCAGATGGATCCCGTACAGCGCACCGGCGGCGTGCGGTACGCGGCGCGTCTCGGCCAAGCATGGAACGCGCAACGCGCCGATCCGCAGCTCGGCCGGAAACACGCCTTCGGGCGGAGGCACGCTATCCGGCGCCGGCAGCACTCCGACGCCGTTCGGTGTGAGATCGCGGACGTAGCTGTGACCGGAGCGCGGCTGCTCCGAATCGAGCGCGCTCCAGTGCAGCTCGGCGCGGCCCTCCGCGATCGCTTGGCGCCACACGCTGCGCTGATCGCTCTTGTACAAGCGCAGCGGACCGCACAGCTCGGCGCGGCCATCGGCCACGCGCAGCTGCCCGTGCAACAGGAACACGACGCCGTGCAGCTCGCATTGCAACTGCGCGGTGCCTGCTGCAGGCGGCGCATCGAGCTCGAGCACGACGCCGACCGACTCGGCATGCACGCCGAGCACGCGCGCGGCGTGCGTTTGGTCGTCGCTGGTACGCAGCTGCGCGAGCGGCGTCAGCTCGCGAAACTCGTGCAGGACGTCGCTGATCGCCTGCGGGTCGACGAGCTCGCACGTGTGCTCGCGATCCGGATCGGGGCGGTGGTCTTCGGGCTTGGACTGCGATGCAAAAGCGAAGCGATGCAAAGACTTCTCGAGTCGCATGAACAACAACACTCCTCGTACGAACTCGAGGTGCGAGGTACATGAATCGAAAAGCCCGCACCATCGGAGCAATATGCCAGGCGACTTCGGCCGACATCTGCGGTCTAGTCAGAACGAGTCAGCCGGCGATCACACGTCGCTGTCGGCCAGCTGATCGTTGGAATGAAAATTGGACGCCGATCAGACTTCTCTCTGTGTGCGTCGAGCACGCTTTCGAATCCAAAGTGGCGGCAACGTCGCGGACGCCAATTTCGCGGGTACGAACGCGGGTATGTAGATTGGCACCGCGGGGAACATCGCTGACTCGAGCGGCGCGGCCGGATTGCTGTCTATTGAGTGGCAAGGTCGGCAAGCGCGGCCCGTTCGAAGCGCAGTGCCGTAGCAAGCCCGTGTGCTACGAGTCGCCGCGATGAACGCTGCCGCTTCGAGATCGCGCGTCGCTTTAATCGGGCTCGATTGCGCATCGCCGCGCCTCTTGTTCGGCGAGCTCGCGAGCGTGATGCCGAGGCTGACCGCGCTGCGCGTGCGCGGCACGTGGGGCACGCTGCGCTCGACCACGCCGCCGATCACCTTGCCGGCATGGGCGTGCATGCTGACCGGCCGCGACCCCGGCGAGCTCGGGATCTACGGTTTCCGCGAGCTCGCCGCCCAGAGCTACGAGATGCAGCTCGCGAGCGCCGCGCACGTGCGGGTGCCGTGGGTCTGGGAGCGACTGCGCGCGGCGGGCAAGCGCACGGCCGCGTTGTTCGTGCCGCCGACCTATCCAGTGCGCGCGAGCGCGGACGTGCTCGTCTCGTGCTTGCTCACGCCGAGCGCTCGCAGCGTGCACACGCACCCCGAGGCGCTCGGCGCAGAGCTCGCGGAGCGCTTAGGTCCCTACCAGCCGGACGTGGAAAATTTTCGCGGCCATGACACGAGCGCGCTCGACGTCGTTGCCGAGCTGCGCGCGATGAGCGTGCAGCGCTTCGCGATCGCCAAGCACGTCTGGCGCAGCGAGCAGCCCGACTTCATGGCGATGGTCGACATCGGGATCGATCGCCTGCACCACGTGCTCTGGCGCAGCCTCGACACCAGCGATCCGCAATACGATCGCAACCCGCTGTTGCGCGGCGCGGCGCTCGAGTACCTCGCGCTCGTCGATCGCGAGCTCGGCGGGTTGCTCGATGAGCTCGGCGAAGACACGAGCGTAATCGTCGCGAGCGATCATGGCGCGCGACCGCTGCGCGGCGCGATCGCGATCAACGAATGGCTGATCGATCAGGGCTACTTGGTGCTGCGCGATGCACGACCGACTGCGCCGACGCCGCTCGCGCGCGCGGCGATCGATTGGACCCGAACGCGGGCGTGGGCGGAAGGCGGCTACTACGCGCGCATCTTCTTGAACGTGGTGGGTCGCGAGCCGCAAGGCATCGTGCAACGTGCGGAACGCGTCGAGCTGCGCGACGCGCTCGCGGCCCAGCTCGGGCAGATCCGCGGTCCTGCTGGAGAACTGCTGCGCCACCGCATCGAGACGCCCGAAGCGCTGTACCGCGCGCAGCACGGCAGGCCGCCCGACTTGCTCGCGTTCTTCGGCGACCTCGACTACCGCGCGGCCGGCACGCTCGGCCACGGCCGCGTGTGCTTGCCGCACAACGACACGGGTGCCGACGGCTGCAATCACGATTGGGATGGGCTGTTCGTGCACGCCGGACCGGGCGCAGCGCAGCAAGCCGAGCCCGCGGCGTGGTCGATCTACGACGTCACGCGCACGATCCTCGGCCTTGCGGGCGTGCGCTGCGACGACGACTTGCTCGGGGAGGATCGCGCGCGCTGAGCTCGTGCTCTCCGTACTGTCACTCGTTTAGTCGGCCGCCTTGCGTTGCGCCAGATGATCGGGCACCACGGGAGGCGTCGATCTGCGGATCGACTGAGGGGCGTACCGTGCAAGAAGCGGACACCACCAACAGTCGACCGGATTCCGTGTGGTCAGCACGGACAGCACGACGAGGAGACCCCGATGCTGGCAAGCGTGCGTAGACCGCTGAACGCGTTGTTGCGTACACCGCTTGCGAGCGCTCTCGCAACGCCGCTCGTGTCGCCGCGCAGCGTCGATGACTACCTGCAGCTGCTCGATCCGTGCTGGTCGGTCGATCGCGTGCGCGCACGCGTGACCGAGGTCCGGCACGAGACGCGCGACGTCACGTCGCTCACGCTCGCGCCCAACGAAAACTGGCGCGGCCATCGCGCCGGTCAGCACGTGCAGCTCACCGTCACCGTCGATGGCGTGCAGCGCATGCGCTCTTTCTCGCTGAGCAACGCGCCGGTCAAACGTGACGCGAGCCGCGCGTTGCGGCTCACGATCAAGGCCCACGATGGCGGCTGCGTTTCGCGCTTCGTGCACGAGCGCGCGCGCGTCGGTGATGTCGTGACGCTGAGCGCGGCGCAGGGCGAGTTCGTGCTGCCCGACGTGCTCCCGCAAAAGCTGTTGTTCGTGAGCGGCGGCAGCGGTCTGACGCCGCTGGTCGCGATGGCGCAGCAGCTCGTCGCCGACGGCTATCGCGGCGAGCTGACGTGGTTGCACTACGACCGTGCCGCGGTGCCGCTCGAGCGCGAGCTGCGCGGTTTCACGCACGAGCTTCCGAGCATGAAGCTGCACGTGCAGCGCACCGGCCTCGCGAGCGTGAACGAGGACAATGCCGGTGAGAGCACGCGCCATCTGACGAGCGAGCGCTTGCGGCGTCTGGTCCCCGACTGGCACGAGCGCGAAGCTTTCGTCTGCGGGCCACGCGCGTTGATGAGCACGCTGCGCGCGGCGTTCACCGAGCGCGGTTTGCAAGCGCGCGTGCACAGCGAGCAGTTCCAACCGGATTGGCAGGTCAAGGCGTCAGCCAACGCGAGCGAGACGTCGAGCACAACACCCGCCGCAAAGACGCGCCTGGTGTTTGCGAAGAGCCAAGTCGAGAGCGATGGCCGCGCGGGCGTCTCACTGCTCGAGCAAGCCGAACAAGCAGGGCTCAAGCCATTGCACGGCTGCCGCATGGGTATATGCCACACGTGCGTTTGCACCAAGCTCTCCGGCCGCGTGCGCAACGAGCTGACCGGCGTCACCAGCGATGCGCGCGACGAAGAGATTCAGCTCTGCATCCACACTCCTCTTAGCGATGTGAGCCTCGACCTATGACCCAATCCGACGTTGCGAAGCGCCCTCACGGTGAACCGCTTTCGGAGAGCGAGCTCGCGAGCTTTGCCGCCGAGCTCGACGCGCTGCGCAAGCGCGTGATGAGCGAGGTCGGTGAGCGCGACGCGAGCTACATCCGCAAGATCCTGCGCTGGCAGCGCACGGCCGAGATCACGGGACGCGCCGCCCTGTTCGCCAGCGCGCTGCCTCCGATGTGGCTGACCGGCACGGCGTTGCTCACGCTCTCGAAGGTGCTCGAGAACATGGAGATCGGTCACAACGTGCTGCACGGGCAGTACGACTTCATGAACGATCCCGAGCTGCGCGGCAGCCGCTATGAATGGGACTGGAGCTGCCCGGCTGAGCAGTGGCGGCACTCGCACAACTTCGTCCACCACACGTTCACCAATATCGTCGGCAAGGATCGCGATGTCGGGTACGGCCTCTTGCGCATGGCCGAAGAGCAGCCGTGGCTCGCGCTCACGATCTTGCAGCCGGTCTACGCGATCGGCTTGATGTTCGCGTTCGAAGCCGGCGTCGCCATGCACGACCTCGAGCTCAATAGCTCGCTCACCGGCCGCAAGCCGCTCTCGGAGTTTCTCGCGCTCGCGAAGGCCTTGCTGCGCAAGACGCGCAAGCAGGTCGCGAAGGACTACGTGCTTTTCCCGCTGCTCGCGGGCCCCGCTGCGCCGTTCGTGTTTGCGGGTAACCTGACCGCGAACGTGACGCGCAACATCTGGGCGTTCAGCGTGATCTTCTGCGGGCACTTCCCGGACGGCGTCGCGACGTATCCCGAGAGCGTGCTCGAGAACGAGTCGCGCGGTGCGTGGTACCAGCGCCAAGTGCGAGGCTCCGCAAACGTCGAGGGCCCCGGGTGGATGCACGTCCTCACGGGTCACCTGAGCCACCAGATCGAGCACCACTTGTTCCCGGACATGCCGGCGCCCCGGTACGCCGAGATCGCGACCGAAGTGCGCGCGATCTGCGAGCGCTACGGCGTCGCGTACAACTCGGCGCCGCTGCCCAAGCAGCTCGCCGGCGCATGGCGTCGCATCCTGAGCCTCACGCTGCCGAGCCGGGCGGCCAAAACCGCGCAAACGCTCGGCGCGTCGGTCGCGCAAAAGCGGGCGCCCGCCTCGCGCGTATCGCCCGACTTGCAAGCCGCTTAACAGCCGGCGCTTAGCCGCCGAGCCCGCGCGAAAACCGAGTAGCATCGCGCGCCGTGACCGGCACTCGCGCACTCATCCTTGGGCTCGACGGTGCGGACCTCGGCGTGATCGAAACGCTCGGGTCTGCGCGCTTGCCAAACCTGTTCGCCGCGATGAAGCGCGGTGCCTACGCGGCGCAGCAGAGCGTGATGCCGCCCGCGACGCTGCCCAACTGGGCGACGTTCTTGACCGGCGTCGATCCCGGCACGCACGGCGTCTTCGATTTCACCACGCGCACCGGCTACGACGTGCGCTTCACCGCCGGCAGCGTGCGCGAAGCGCCGACGCTCTTCAGCAGGCTCGACGCGCTCGGCTTGCACACCGCGTGCTTGTTTTTCCCCGGCACGTTTCCGCCCGAGCGCTTGCAGCACGGCGTGTTCGTGAGCGGCTGGGATGCGCCGGTCGCGTTCGCAGCCGACGCAAGCTTCGTGTGGCCGCGCGCGCTGCACGACGAGCTGACCCAGCGCTTTGGCGCGCAAACCTTCGATGATGTCGACGAGTTCCACGCCGACGCGCCGGGCTTTCATCGCAAGCTCGCCGATGCGCTCGTCGTGCGCATTCAGAAGCGCGCGGAGCTTGCGAAGCACTTGCTGCAAAAGCAAAAGTGGGACGCGTTCGCGGTGTACTTCGGCGAGACCGACACAGCCTCGCATCACCTCTGGTCGCTCTGGGACACGCGCTCGCCGCGCCATCCCGCCGGCACGCCGCTGGCCACGCAAGAAGGCTTTGCGCGCGTCTATGAAGCGGCCGATCGCGCGCTCGGGACGCTGCTGCACGCAGCCGGTGGTGCGAATGGGGCGCAGAGCGTCGAGCTGACGATCGTGAGCGATCACGGGTCCGGCGGCTCGTCGGACAAAGTGCTCTACCTCAACCGCGTGCTCGAGAAGGCTGGCCTCTTGCGCATGCGCGCGCGCACCGGGAGCAGCGCCGCGCTCGCCGGAAAGCTGAAGAATGCAGCGCTGCGCGGGTTACCGCCGCGCGCGCGCGAACTGATCTTTCGCGCCGCCGGCACGCTGCTGCCGAGCTGGCTCGAGTCGCGAGTGCGCTTTGCGGCGATCGACTTTCGCCAAACCTTCGCGTTCAGCGACGAGCTCAACTACCTGCCCGCCATCCATTACAACCTGCGCGGGCGTGAGCCCAAAGGGCAGCTGGAGCCGCGCGACGTTCCGAAAGCCAAGCGCGCGATCGAAGAGGCCTTGCTCGCGCTGCGCGATCCGTGGACCGGCGCGCCCGTCGTGCGCGCGGTGCATGCGCGCGAAGACCTCTATCGAGGACCATACGTGGATCGCGCCCCGGATCTCTTGCTCGAGCTGCACCTGGACCAAGCCGGCTACAGCTACAACGCCATGCCTTCCGCCGAAGCGAAGGCCGGCGAGCTGTTCCGCAAGCT
>JAYUYY010000479.1:0-2031 GCA_043752225.1 Sandaracinaceae bacterium
TGCTACTCGCGCGATCTCTGCGCCAGCAGCACAGGGCGCGCGGTGATCCGCAGCACGGCGTCTGCGACTGAACCGAGCACGGTCTTGCTCAAGCCGCTGCGGCCGTGCGTGCCGAGGCAAAGCACATCCGCATCGAGCCGCTCGGCCGCCTGCGCGATCGCTTCGGCAGTGCGATGCGACTCGAGCACATAGATGCGGCTCGTGATCTCGGTGTCCTTCGCGGCTGCGGGGATCAGCTCGACGAGCTGACTGCGCGCTGCGTCGTGCTCGCGCTGCGCCGGATCCGAAGACGATCGCGCAGGCGGCGCGAATACATCGTGCGGCTGCATCGGATCATGCGACGAGCCCTTTATGACATGCACCAGATGCACCGTCGCACCGCGCGCGGCTGCGCCGTAGGCGAGCGGAATCGCACGATTTCCGGCCATCGAAAAATCGGTCGCGACCACGACGCTGCGCAGCTTCGGCAGCTCGTGCATCAGGCTCGCCGCTGGAACGGGGATGCACGCGATCGAGGTCTGCGCGTTTTGCAGCGCAGCCTGCGAAACCGATCCCTCCAAAATCCGCGCGAGCGTGCTGTGCGCACGCGAGCCGACCACCAGCAGATCGGTCTGCTCCTCGGCTGCGAGAGCAGCCAACCGATCGCCGATCCGGCCGAGGTGCGGCTCGAGCCGAAGCTTGAGCGCGCTCGCGCCGGCTTGCGCCAGGTGATGGAAGAGCTCGTGCTCGAGCGCGGCGTTCACCTCGGGGTCGGGCTCAGAGTAGCTGCGCAGACCGCTGAAGCCGAGGCGCTGGAACTGCGCCGGCGGCCAGTACAGATGGATGCCGATGACCTCGCAGGGCCCGAACGCCCGCAGCCCTTCGATCCACTGCATCGCCGCTCTCGACGTCAGCGAGAGATCGGCGCCGAGCGCGATGCGCAGCGCGCGCGCGCCTGCGGCCCAAGCTTCGAACGCGGCAGCGTTGCGAACGACCAACACCGGAACGTGCGAGCGCTGCGCGAGCCGATCTGCATGACCGCCGAGCTGCCACTTCCCGGCGCGCCGCTTGCCGATCGCCGCGACCACGATCAGCTTCGCATCGAGCTTGGTCGCCGCCGCGAGCAACGCGTCATCCGGCGAGCCTTGCTCGACGTGCACCGTCACGCTCGCGCCCATCGCGCGCAGGTGCGTGGCTCGGTGCTCGAGCCGCAGACGCAACGCCTCTACGTACGCGCCGCGCGTCGGGTCACCGACTTCTTCCTCGCTGAGCTCAACCGAGTGCAAGAGGTGCAGCGGTTGTTGGATGCGGGCCGCGAGATGCGCGGCGGTCGCAAGCGCGCTCGCGGCGTAGTCCGAGAAGTCGGTGCCGACGAGGATCGACATGGCTCGCTCCTAGTCTTTCTTTTCGGGCGACTGGGTGCGCACCGTCAGCACGGGGCAGCCGGCTTTGCGCACCACGCGCTCGGCCACCGAGCCGATCAACGCGTGCGAGATGCCGGTGCGGCCGTGCGTGCCCATCACGATCAAGTCGTAGCCGCCGTCGTGCGCGACCTGCACGATCGATTGCACCGGAGCGCCTTGGACGAGCTTGGTATCGACGCGCTCGACCTTGAGCGCGACCGCTTGCTGCTTCGCGTTTTGGAGGTGCTTCTCGAGCTCACCCATCAAGCCCGCGAGCTGGGCCGGTGGAAACACCACGAAGCTCTCAGGCATCGCGTAGACCATCGACTCGTACACGTGCAGTAGCGTGACGCTCGCTTCGTAACGGCGCGCGAGGTCGGCGGCGACCTCGACTGCGCTCGCGGCGTGCTCCGAGAAATCGTGAGGAACGAGGATCTTGGCAAACGGTTTCATGGGCGGTCTTCCTAGTTATGGTCCAACGGCATGGTCTGGAGCGACGGGCGCTTTGAATATGGAAGACCTGTGCCAAGCCGTCGTGATCGATGCAAACGACACCGCGCACACGGTTTTTGGGCGCGCTTTCGGCCATTGAAGCGGCGCCATCGGCGGTTACGTACGAAGCAGGTCGATAAGGAGCCACACGATGACG
>JAYUYY010000480.1:0-13215 GCA_043752225.1 Sandaracinaceae bacterium
CTCACCGAGCTCCAGCATGTCGCCGAGCGCGAGCAACGCGCGACCGCCGCGTGCGACCGCCAGCTCACAGGCTGCAGCGATCGAAACCGCCATCGACGCGGAGTTCGCGTTGTAGCTGTCGTCGAGAATGATCGAGCCGCGCGGCCCCTTGCGCGGCGAGAGCCGACCTCCGACCGGCTGGACCTCGGCCAGCCCCTTCGCGGCCGCGTGCAACGCATCGGCGCCGCGCTCCGCGAGCACCACCGCGAGCACAGCGGCCAGATCGAGCGCAGGTCCCGGACCGAGCAGCTGCATGCTCACGGACATCGGCGCGGAGCCATCGATCGCTAGCTCGCAGCGCATGCCGAACGACCCATCTGGCAAGGCCGCGATCGCGTGACCGGTGAGCCGCACGGCCGCGTTCTCGCCCGCGCCAAAGAGCAACGTGCGCTTGGCGCGTACGTGCGCGAGCCGAGCGAGCAACACCGGCTCATCGGCAAAGCACACGACACTGCCCGCCTTCGCGATGCTCCAGAGCAGCGAAGCCTTCTCCGCTGCGATGTCCGCGAGCGAGCCGAGGCCCGCGCTGTGCGCCACGGCCACCGACGTGACCACGCCGACATCCGGGCGCGCGATCTCGGCGAGCCGCGCGATCTCACCGCGCGCACTCGTGCCGACCTCGAGCACGATCATCTCGACCTCGGCGCCGAGACACAAAAGCGTCATCGGCACGCCGATCAGATTGTTGAGGTTGCCTTCGGTGCGCGCCACGCGGCAGCCACAAGCGCGCAGCGCGGCGTATGCCAGCTCTTTGGTGGTGGTCTTGCCCGCCGAGCCCGTGATCGCGATCACGCGGCCGCCCCAACGCGCGCGGTGCAGCGCAGCCAGGTCACCGAGCGCGGTCAGCGTGTCCTGCACGCGGATCACCGGCGCGCTCGCGTCGATCCCCGCGTCGTCCGAGACCAACACCGCGAGCGCGCCGCGATCGATCGCTTGCTTCACGAAACGATGTCCGTCGTGCGTCTCACCACGCAGCGCAACGTAGAGATTGCCCGGCTCGACCGCGCGCGAGTCGATGCAGACGCCGACGACCTCGATCTCCGCGAGGCGCGTCTCGACGTCGGGCGCGATCCGAGCGCACGTCGCGCTCGCGATCTCCGAGAGCGTGAAGCGCGCCTGATTCTTCGGAATCGGCGTAGCGGCTGTGTTCGCCATTACGCGCGCCCCTCTCTTTTTCGAAGCGCGCGACGCGCTTCTTCACAATCGTCGAACGGCTCTTTGCGGTCGCCGATGAGCTGGTACTTCTCGTGGCCTTTGCCCGCGATCAGCACGATGTCGCCGGGCGCCGCCGCGCGCAGCGCCTGCTCGATCGCCGTGCGGCGATCCTCACTCACGAAGTAGCCGCGGCTGCTCTCGCGCAGTTGTTTCTCGTTCAAGCTGGGCACGCCCGACGCGCGCAAGCCGACTTCGATCTCGTCCAAGATCGCCGCAGGCGCTTCGCTGCGCGGGTTGTCGCTGGTCGCGATCGCGATGTCGGCGAGCTCCGCCGCGGCACGACCCATCAGCGGACGCTTGCTGCAATCGCGATCACCGCCGCAGCCGAACACGACCCACAAGCGCTGCTTGGCGAGCGGCCGCAGCGCGAGCAACGCGCGCTGCAACGCATCCGGCGTATGCGCGTAGTCGACGAACACCGCGAGCTCGGGATCCGTTACGCGCTCGAGCCTGCCCGGCGCACCCTGCGAGCCCGCGAGCCCCGTCAGCACATCGCCGAGCCGCACGCCGAGCCCGAGCCCGATGCCGACCGCGATCAAGAGGTTCTCGAGGTTGTGCTCACCGACCAATGGGCTGGTCAGCAGCGCCTCGCCTTCGGGCGTGAGTATTCGCGCGCGCGTACCGTGCGCGTCCGCCTCGCGTTTGAGCACGCGGATCTCCGCTTGGCTCTCACCGCCCGTGCTGCATCGCAACACCGGATAGCTCGCGCTCTTCGCGACATCGGCGCCGAACGCATCGTCGACGTTGATCACCGCGAGCGCAGGCGCGAGCTCGAAGAACAAGCGGCGCTTGGCGGCCGCGTAGCTCGCGAAGTCGCCGTGATAGTCGAGATGGTCCTGCGTGAGATTCGTGAGCGCCGAGACCGCGAATCGCACGCCATCCGCGCGGTGCATCGCAAGGCCGTGGCTCGAGACCTCCAGCACCAGGTGCGTCGCACCGGTGTCGACCGCCCAGCGCGCATGGCGCATCAGGTCATCGGCCATCGGCGTCGTGTGCAGCGTAGGCCGCTCACCGCCGGGGCCGCGCACGTTGACCGTGCCGATCACCGCCGGCCGCTCACCCGCCGCGCGCAGGATCGCTTCGACCAGGTACACGATCGTCGTCTTGCCATTCGTACCGGTGACGCCGACGACTTGCATCGCGGCGGTCGGATCGTCGTAAAGGTCGCGCGCGATCGCAGAGAGCGAGACCAGCGCGTCCTTCGCGAGCAAGAGCGGCACCGGCGACTCGATCACGCGATCGGCAAGCACGGCCGTTGCGCCGCGTGAGACCGCGTCCGCGATGAACTCGGATCCGTCACGCGTCCCGCCGCCGATCGCCGCGAACAGATCGCCGGGCTCGACCGCGCGCGAGTTGTGGCGGATGCCGCGCACGCGCACCGACGCATCGCCGATCACCCGGCTCGCAAATCCGCGCTGCACGATCTCGCCGAGGCTCAGCTCAGCCATCCGTGCCTCCCGTGCGAACGTTCGCGACCAGCTCGGTGGGCGTAGGCACGGGCGCCGTGCCGCTCAGCTCGAGCGCGGCCGCCGAGCCTTTTGCAGGCTCGCGCTCGGCGGGCGGCTCGAGCGTCACGTCGAGCGTCGCTCCGCGCGGTACGACCGCGCCGGGCAAGGGATCTTGCGCGATCACAAGGCCACTGCCGCGCAACCGCAGCGAGACATCCGAGCGCTGCGCGAGCAGGAGCGCGCGCCGCACATCGCGTCCGCGCAAGTCCGGCACGAGCCGCTGCTCCGCCGTCAGCACGGACGCTTCCTGCGCCGGCGCGCTCGCGACAGCCGCGGCCGACGTCGCGGCCTCGACGGCTTGCGCACCTTTGCGCTTAGCTCTCTTCGTATTCGCAACGGGCTGCGAAGCGTCGGTCGCCACCACGCCCATGTGGCGCAGCGACGCTTCCATCACACGCCGAAACGTCGGCCCCGCGACCGTGCCGCCGTGGTGCGCGATCAGCGGCTCATCGATCACGACGCTCACGACCAAGCGCGGCCGATCGGCCGGCGCGTAGCCGATGAACGACGACATCCATTTGTCTGCAGCGTACCCGCCGTGAACGTAGTCGGCCTTCTGCGCGGTGCCGGTCTTGCCCGCGACGAGATAGCCATCGATCGCCGCCTCGACGCCCGTGCCGCCTTCGCCGGTGACCGACGTCAGCATGTCGGTCACGAGCCGCGCGATGCGGGGCGAGACGACTTGCCTGCGCGCGCGCGGCTGCGACTCTTCGAGCGTCTCGCCGTGCGGACCTTCGAAGCGCTTCACGATCCGCGGCTGCATCAGCTGCCCGTGATTGGCGAGCGCGCCAAACGAGCTCGCGAGTTGCAGTGAGGTGACGCTCAGACCTTGTCCGAACGCGATCGTCGCCGCGTCCATCTCGTACCACTTCTTGTAGTGGCGCAGGATGCCGGAGGTCTCACCGGGCAAGCCGATCGCGGTCGAAGTGCCAAAGCCAAAATCGCGCAGCGTTTTGTAGAGGCGCTCGCGCCCCATGCCGAGGCCGATCTTCGCGACGCCGATGTTGCTCGAGTAGCCGAGGATCTGCGCCGGCGTGAGCTCGGTCCATTTGTGCGTGTCGTGGATCGTGTACTCGCCGACCTGCATCGCGCCGTCTTCGCAGTTGATGCGCTGACCGGAAAACGCGGTGCCTGCCGCGAGCGCGCCGGCCACGGTGAACGGCTTGGTCGTCGAGCCCGGCTCGAAGCGATCGGTCACGGAGCGATTGCGGTGATGGCTCGGCCCTTCACTCGCGGGATCGTTCGGGTTGAACGTCGGGAAGTTCGCCATCGCGAGCACATCGCCGTTCCGCGGATCGAGCACGACGATCGAGCCGCCGCGCGCTTCGAACGTGCGTACAGCAAGCTCGAGCTCGCGCTCAGCCGTGCGTTGCACGGTCTTGTCGAGCGTGAGCACGACGTCTTCGCCTTGCGCGGCGTGATCGTCGAGCAGCTGCTCCGAGAACACGACGACGCCGCGTCGATCGCGGATCGCGGCCACCGGCTCGAGCGAGCCGCGCAGCCGCTCATCGAGCGTGAGCTCGAGGCCCTCGATACCTTTGCCGTCGACGTTCGCGAACCCGAGCACGTGCGAGCCGAGCTCACGACCCGGATAGAAGCGCCGAGGCTCCTTGGTCACTTCGACGCCCGGCAAGCGCAGGCTCGCGATCGCTTGGCTCTCCTTGGGCGAGAGCCGGCGCTTGATCCACACGAAGTAGCGATCGCTCGCCAGCTTGTCCGCGAGCTTCTGCGGCTCGATGCCGAGCAGCGCGCTCACGCGCATCGCCGCCTGCACCGGATCGATGCCGCTCGCGCGCAGCTTGCGCGGGTTCGCATACAAGCTATCGACGTCGACCGTGACCGCGAGCTCCGCGCCGTTGCGATCGCGGATCGTCCCGCGCTTGGGCGGGATGTTGATCTGCTTGTTGTACTGGTCCTCGGCCATCTCGCGCAGCCGCGGCGCATCGCGCACCTGCAAGCCATGCGCGCGATACAACACCGCGCACGCGCCGCCGAGCACGCACATATAGAGCAGCGCGATGCGCATCCGCATGAAGCGCACGCGACGCTCGGAGAGGTTCCTCACTGCGCCCTCCCCGATAGAACTCGCGCCTTGCCACCGAGCGAGATCACGCGCGAAGGACCGGGCACATCCATGTCGAAGGCGCCGCGCGCGACCGCTTCGACGCGATCGGATTGGCTGAGCGTCGCGGCCTCGAGCGAGAGCAAGCGCCGCGACTCGACGAGCTTGCTCTGCTCGGCGCGCGCTTCGCCGACGTCGTAGCCGAGCCGCACGGTCTCGAAGCGCAGCGTGAGGTGCACGATGAACGCGAGCGCGCTCGCCATCACCGCCGCCGTCCACAAGAGCAAGACGCGCGCGCTCATGACGGCATCTCCTCTTCTTGTTCTTCATCGCGTGGCAAGCGCCGCGCCGCTCGCAGCTTGGCGCTGCGCGAACGGGGATTGCGCGCTTGCTCTTCTTCCGACGCGATCACGACCCGCCGAGAAAGCGGCTCGAGCCGCTCGTCGCCGCGAAACGCGTGCTTGACCGGGCGGTCCTCGAGCGAATGAAACGAGATGATCGCCGCGACGCCGCCGTCGTGCAGCAAGTCGGGGAGCTCGGCGAGCAGCGCCTCGAGCTGCTCGATCTCGCGGTTCACCGCGATCCGCAGGCCTTGAAAGCTGCGTGTCGCAGGATCGATGCGCGAACGCTGCGGACCAGTGCCACGTAGCACCGCATTGCGCAGATCCTCGGTCGTACGCAGCTCGCCCGCTTCGCTCGCGCGCACCAGCGAGCGCGCCACCGCGCGCGCACGACGCTCTTCGCCGTAGCGACGCAAGATGTCGGTCAGCTCGGCTTCATCGAGCCGCGCGATCATCTCGGCGACCGTCTCGCCCTGCGACGTGTCCATCCGCATGTCGAGCGGCCCACTGCGCCGAAATGAAAAGCCACGCTCCGCGCGATCGAGCTGCGGCGAGCTCACGCCCAAGTCGGCGATCAAGCCGTGAACGCGCTCGCTGCCCTGCGCGCGGAGGATCCGCGCGAGATCGCCGAACTCGCCGTGCACGACGGTCGCGCGCGCGCCGAAGCGCGCCAGCGCCGCGGTGGCGATTTCGACCGCGTACGGATCGCGATCGATCGCGATCAAACGCCCATCCGGCGCGCTCGCCTCGAGGATCGCGGTCGAATGCCCCGCGGCGCCGGTCGTGAGGTCTGCGTAGACGCAACCCGTTTTGGGCTCGAGCGCCGCGAGTACTTCATTCAAGAGCACAGGCAGGTGCACGCGCGGCTCTTCGCTGCTGATGGCGGTCTCGCTCATAGCCCGAGCTCCGCAACGCGTGCCGCAACCGCAGCGCGCTTGTCTGGATCCATCAGCACTTCATTGGTGCGGCCTTCGAAGCGCTCGCGATCCCAGAGCTCGATGCTCTTGCCCATGCCGGCCCAGACCAGCTCGCGCGTCAGGCCCGCGTGCTTGCGCAGCGTCGGCGCGATCAAAAGGCGCCCGAGCTTGTCGATCTCGCAGTCGACCGCGCCCGACACGTAAATGCGGCGCAGCGTCATCACCGCCGCGTCGAACTGCGGCAGCTTCGCCAAGCGCTCTTCGAACTCGGTCCACTCCTTGAGCGGATACGCGACGAGACACGGGTCGAGACCGGTAGTGATCACCACACGCAGGTCCCCTAGGCCGGACAAGACCTCTCGAAATCGAGATGGGAGGGACGTTCGGCCCTTTCCATCGATGGCGTGCTCATAGCGTCCGCGAAACACGCGCGCCTGCCTGCCCGCCTGGCACTAGTTACCACTTCTTGCCACGGCGATCCCGACCCTAAAGGGATCGCAGAGACGGTGTCAACTTCTTTCCCATGCCTCCAACCACTCGACTTCATTTGCAATTACGGCACATGAAGGAGCCCGTGTCGGCGCGCGCGGTCGATCGCCCTAGACAAGGATCCAGTAACCCAGTTGCCCACATCTGCACAAAAAAGCAGCAGATCTCTGCCTGCAGACGCAACTCTGTTACAGATGCAACTGCATCCGCGCTTGTTCGGCCGCTAGGTCCACGCTCGACGCCCCGACCGCATCGAGCGACCTTCGCGCTGAAAGGGGCTCTATCCTCCGGATCCGCGCTCACAGCCAAGAGTGAGCGAAGCGAACCTCGATGTTGGGTGGGGCCCTACCGGCTTTGCCGGTGGGGCGGGCAGGGCTCGAGCCCTTCCCGATAATAAAAGTACTGCGTCGCCGCTGCGCGGCGGCGCAGTACGCGCAAGCTCACAGTGCGGAGCCGAATCGCGCTCCCGTATCCTTTTTTTTCATGTTCACGGCTCGTTAGGAGACTCGCTTGCAACTCGATTTCCAGAGCCGAGAGCTGACTATCAAGCTGGTCTATTACGGCCCGGCGCTCAGCGGAAAAACCACGAATCTGCAGGCCATCCATCGCCTGCTGCTGACCGAAGGACGCGGTCGGCTCATGACCCTGGAAACCCGGGACGACCGCACGCTGTTCTTCGATCTGCTGCCGCTCAGCTTCTCGACTGCGTCGGGTCTTACCGTGCGCATCAAGCTGTTCACCGTTCCCGGTCAGGTCATCCACAACTCGACGCGCAAGCTCGTGTTGCAGGGCGCGGATGGCGTCGCCTTCATCGCCGACTCGCAAGCGCAGGAGATCCGCGCAAACCAAGCCTCGTTCAAAGATCTGCGTCGCAACCTGAAAGAGAACGGCATCGACCCCGGGAAGATGCCGCTCGTCATTCAGTACAACAAACGCGACCTGCCGAACGTGCGTCCCGAAGAAGAGATCAATCGCATGGCAGCGATGGGCAAAGAGCCCACCTTCATGGCCACCGCGACGCACGGCGCAGGCGTGCTCGAAACATTTTTAGGCCTCGTGCGCGAGACCTGGATCCACCTCGAGACCGAGCACGGCTTGAAAGAGCGCTTCGGTCTCGACTCGAGTGATGTGCTTCGCGACTTGCGCGAGCGCTTTGGCACTCCTGAAAAGTCCGCCGGCGTATGAACGATCCGAGCACGGCAGATCTACATCACGGCGAGATCGCGAATCTCGAGGATCTAATCGATCGCGAATCGCTGCGTGAGGTCTGCCGCTCGTTCTTCGATCTGTTCGGGCTTTCGATCCGCGTGTTCTCGGTGCGCGGTGCGTTGCTCGCAAACGTGCACGAAGAGCGCAGCGTCTGCCGCTACGTGAACAGCCTTAGGGATGGCCGGCGCGCCTGCGCACAAACCGTAGGCGAGGTGCAGGTGATCGTGCCGAAGGCCGATCAAACCGTCGTGCACCCGTGCTTCACGGGCGCGCTCTACCACGTCGTACCGATCGTCTACGACGACCGCCAACTCGGGCGCATCGTGCTTGGACCGTTCGTTCCCGCGGAGCTGAAAGAGCCGCCGCTCTCGCTGTTGAAGGTCGACGCCGCGATCGAGCATGAGCGCGCGAGCCTTGCGCTGCGCGACATGCCGCGCGTGCGCAAAGAGACCGCCGAGCGCATCGCGACGCATCTGCGCGGCGTGCTCGACTTGATCTTGTTCTCCGGTCATCGCGCGCACCTCACGAGCGCGATGCACCTCGCGACCGTGCGCGAGAGCTATCGTGAGCTCGCCGAGAAGAACGCGCGGCTGCAAGAGGCGTTCGACAAGCTCAAAGAGCTCGATCGCCTCAAGAGCAATTTCCTCGCGACCGTCAGTCACGAGCTCCGCACGCCGCTCACGTCGATCATCGGCTACTCGGAGATGCTGCAGGCAGGCATCGCCGGCGACTTAAGCGAGGAGCAGTCGAGCTTCGTCGAGACGATCCGCAGCAAAGGCGAGCTGCTCCTGAGCCTGATCTCGAGCTTGCTCGATCTCAACAAGCTCGAGCGCGGTCACCTCAGCGTCGAGCTCGAGCAAGTCGATCCGCGCGCCGTTCTCGTGGAAGTGAAAGAGACATACCTTCCCGAAGCCGAGAAG
The DNA here is from genome assembly GCA_043752225.1 of Sandaracinaceae bacterium. Classification (GTDB taxonomy): domain Bacteria; phylum Myxococcota_A; class Polyangia; order Polyangiales; family JAFGIB01; genus JAYUYY01. The sequence continues at coordinate 8,701 of JAYUYY010000480.1, forward strand.
AAGCGGATCAAGATCGAGGTCGTTTGCGCCGAGGACGTGCCGTATCTCCAGGCCGACCCGGTGCGGTTGCGTCAGATCTTGCTGAACCTCGCGGGCAACGCGGTGAAGTTCACGCCAGCCGAGGGCACCGTCTATCTGACCGCGCGGCTGACTGAGATGGCACCGCGCAGCACCGACGACGATGACGACGACGGGATCGGCGCCGCGCTGTTGATGGCTCCCGAGCCGGCGATCGAGTTTCTCGTGCGCGACACGGGTATCGGTATCCCAACCGACCAGCTCGACAAGATCTTCGACGCCTTCTACCAAGTCGACGGCAGCTCGACGCGCGAGTACGGCGGCGCCGGCCTCGGCCTCGCGATCGCCAAGAGCCTGGTCGAAGCGCACCACGGAGTGCTTCGCGTCGAGAGCGTCGTCAGCAAAGGCACCTTGTTCTCGGTGACGATCCCGCAGCTGCCTCCCGATCCGGAGTGAGAGCGGGCGCCGCCCAAGCGGTGTAGAACTGCCGCGTGGCGACCGAGCACGAACGCATCGCAGAGATCCGCCGGCGTCTGACGCAGCGCCTGCACACAACCGAAGGCGTACGCGTCTCGATCGGCGACGATGCCGCGATCCTCGAGCGCAGCGATGCCGAGGTCGTGCTGAGCGTCGACGCTGCCGTCGAAAACGTGCATTTCTCTCGCGCGTGGCTGTCCTGGAAAGAGATCGGCGCGCGTGCGGTGATCGCCGCTCTCAGTGATCTCGCCGCGATGGGCGCAACGCCGCGCTCCGCGCTGCTCTCGCTGATCTGTCCCCCGAGCCTCGATGACGAGGCGCTCTACGCGTTGATCGACGGCGTCGCGAAAGCGCAGCACGACTATCGATGCCCGGTCGTTGGCGGAAACCTTGCACGCGGCACGGAGCTCTCGATCACGACAACCGTCGTGGGAGCCGCTCCAGCTAAGCCGCTGTTGCGCGGTGGCGCGCGTCCGGGGGACGGCCTCTACGTCACGGGCACACTGGGCTCCGCGGCGCTCGGCCTTAGACTCCTGCAATCGAATCAAGCAGCGCTCTCTCCGCACGACGTCGCGCGTTTCCGTCGCCCGTGCGCGCGCATCGCCGAAGGCGTGCTGCTTAGCCGCTTCGCCTCTGCAGCGATCGATGTTTCCGACGGCTTGCTCCAGGACCTCGCGCATGTGTGCGAGGCCTCTCAGATCGGCTGCACTGTCGAGAGCGCGAAGCTACCGATCAGCGCTGCAGCGCACGCGGCCCATGCGGTGAGCGCAAACCGTGTCGACCTCGCGCTCACCGGAGGTGAAGACTACGAGCTGCTCTTCGCTTCGGACATCACGCCGGCGGACGTCCGCGCCACGCGCATCGGAACGTTCACTGCGGACCCGAGCATTCGAGTCATCGATGCATCGGGGCGCGTGGTCACGCCCGGTTCGGCGGCAGGCTTCGACCACTTCCGCGTCGGTGGATAGCTGCAGGCGCGTCCTGCGAGAGCTGCTCCAAATCGGCCGAGGTGGTGTATGAAGGACGAGTCTGGGCGCGAGGGCGACGCAAAACGGGAGCGCTGAGGTTGGACCGCGAAACCATTCAAACATTGCTCGAGGGCGTCGCGCGCGGCAGCACGACGGTCGCGCAAGCCACGGAGCAGCTTCGCGACTTGCCATTCAAGGATCTCGGCTTCGCCCATGTCGATCACCATCGTGCGCTGCGCGTCGGCATCCCGGAGGTCGTCCTCGGCGCCGGTAAAACTTTCGAGCAGCTCTGCAGCATCGTGCAAGAGATCTCGCGCAATCAGCAGCACGCATTGGTGACGCGGGTCGATGCCAGCACCGGCGAGACGCTCACGAAACGCTTCGCGGGCTTGATCTATGACCCGATCGCACGCATCGCCCAACTGCTCCACAAGCCAGTTGTCATGCGCGGCCGCGGTCGCATCGCGATCGTCACGGGCGGCACGAGCGACATTCCGGTCGCCGAGGAAGCCGCGGTCACGGCGACCGCCTTCGGCAATGAGGTCACGCGCGTCTTTGACGTAGGCGTCGCCGGCCTGCACCGCTTGCTCGCACACCGCGCTGTGCTCGATAGCGCGAGCGTCGTCATCGTGATCGCCGGCATGGAGGGTGCGCTGGCCAGCGTCGTCGGCGGTCTCGTGGATAAACCCGTGATCGCAGTGCCGACCTCCGTGGGCTATGGCGCAAGCTTTGGTGGTTTGGCGGCGCTGCTCGCAATGCTCAACAGCTGCGCCTCGGGAGTGACGGTGGTGAACATCGACAACGGCTTCGGCGCTGCCTATGCAGCGACCCTCATCAATCGCAGTGGCACCACCTAATGCCCCACGATCATCCCGACCACGATCATGCGCATCCGCACAGTCACTCAGACGAACGGGTTCCGCATGATGACAGCAAGCGCGAACGCGTCGCAGAGCTGACGCGCGGCGCAGGTGCCGGGAAGCTGCTTTTTCTCGATGCTTTCAGCGGAATCGCCGGCGACATGTTGGTGGCGGCTCTGGTCGACTTAGGTGTCCCACAAAGGACGATTCTCGAACCATTGAGCCATCTGCCCATTTCAGGCTATGAGATTCATTTCGAGCGTCGCAGTCGAAGCAATATTTCAGGCCTAGGATTCGACGTCCGCATGATCACGGCGCAACCATCGCGCACGTATGCTGAGATCCGAGCCCTGCTCGAACACCCGGCGTTGACAGACGGCGCGCGCGCGGTCGCGAAGAGCGCGTTCTCCGTGCTCGCGCAGGCCGAGGCGGCGGTTCACGACTCAACGCTCGACGACGTGCACTTCCACGAGGTCGGCGCGATCGACTCTATCGTCGATATCATCGCTGCCTCGATCGCGCTCGATTACCTCGGCGCAGACGTAGTGTGTTCGCCGCTGCCGATGGGTCGAGGCTTCGTGCGCGCTGCGCACGGCTTCTTGCCGCTACCTGCTCCCGCGACGGTTGCGTGCTTGGCCGGCATTCCTACCTACGATGCCGGCATCGATAGCGAGCTCGTCACTCCAACCGGCGCGTGCCTCGTGAGGGCCACCGCAAAATCGTTCGCACGGTGGCCCGCGATCGCGCCCGAACGGATCGGTTGGGGTGCTGGGACACGCGAGCTTGCCGATCGCCCGAACCTCCTGCGCGCCGTGCTCGGCCTCGAGACAGCGAAATCCAACGAAGACTTGGCCACGCACTGCGTGATCGAGCTCAACGTCGACGATCTGAGCGGCGAGCTTTTGGCGGTTGCGGTGTCTGCCGCGTTCGAGGCCGGCGCGCTCGACGCGTGGACGACGCCGATCGGCATGAAGAAAGGCCGGCCCGCGGTGATGCTTTCCGCGTTGACCGCGCGCGCCAAGATGCAGCCGGTCGCTCAAGCGCTGCTACGGGAGAGCTCGAGTCTTGGCGTTCGCGTGCGCGACGTCACCCGAATCGAGCGGCCGCGACGGATGATCGAGGTCGAAACGGAGTTCGGGACGATCGCGATGAAGGTCGCGGACGGTGATGGGCTACCCGAGCTCGCCTCTCCGGAGCACGAGGCTTGCCGCACAGCTGCAATTTCACATCGAGTACCGGTGCGTCAGGTCTATGCATCTGCGATTGCCGCGTACTGGCGCACGCGGCCTCATCCACACCGCGGTCTCGCTGAGGTATGAGCAGAGAGCGCAGTGCGATGACCATCGGACCCGGAACTAGCCCGCTATGATCCGCCCGAAGCCAGAGCGCCGCGCGAGCGTGGCTCCGCCCAATCGGCTCGAGACTCGCAAGCTCGGGTTGATCGGCGATGTTCATACCGAACACGGCATGCTGCTTCGAGCGATCGACCATCTCCGTTCGCTCCACTGCGATCTCTTGGTTTGCACGGGCGACATCCCCGATGGCGCGGGCACCGCAGCCGATGTCGACCGCTGCTGCAAGCTGCTGCACGCGCAGAAGGTACTCACGATTCTCGGAAACCACGATCGCTGGCTACTCGACGACGAGATGCGCGATCTACCCGGGGCGACCGCGCGCGAAGAGGTTACCGCGAGCGCATTTGAATACCTGACGGAGCTCCCAATCAGCGTCGAGCTTTCCTCTCCGCTTGGGCTAGCGCTCTTGTGTCACGGCCTCGCCGACAACGACATGGCCCAGGTGCAGCACCACGAACGCGGACGCGAGCTCGAGCGCAACGAAACGCTGCAAGCACTGCTCACCGAAAAGCGCTATCGCTTCATCCTGAATGGCCACACGCATCGCGCCGGCATCATCGAGGTCGGGCCAATCGTTCTCATCAATGCAGGAACGTTGAGACGCGATCGCCAGCCCTGCTGCTCAACGCTCGACTTCGAGCGCGGCGAAGTGACTTGCTACGACATCGTGCTGAACGCCCCAGCCGTTGCACGCGCGACGTTGCCGATCACGCGCGCCTAGCGAAGGCCTTTGGAGACCCAGTGTCCCCAGAACAGCGGTCGCGCCGTGGAGCACATGAGTTAACAATGGCCTAAGGCACAATTAGTAAAGGCCCCGTCTCTTACGAGACGGGGCCT
>JAYUYY010000481.1:0-5469 GCA_043752225.1 Sandaracinaceae bacterium
GCGGACATGAACCCGAACAACATCGAAGCGGTGCGCGAAGTGCGCGTCGCGACGATGCGCGGTGGCGCCGAGCGCAAGCGGCGGCGTGAAGAGGCCGAGAGCGGCCCGGTCGCCGGTCTCCTCGGCAAGCTCTTCAAGAAAAAGTAGTCGCTCGTTCGTTAATGGCGGCTGCTCGCCGAGGGCGAGCCGATCGCCGATGGCGGCCGACAGGCAACCGCCGCCGAATCCGCCGGGCCGCGGCTGCCAAGCACGCGAAAGCTCTGCTACGGGCGAACGGCATATCCGCTGCACCGCTCTGCACGCATGAGCACCCCGAGTCGTCCGGAGCGCACCGCGCAAGAGCCTGGCCCGCGTGAGCGCTTGATGCTGGTCGGCGAATGCTTGCTGAGCGATTCGGAGCTGCTCGCCGTGCTGCTCGGCACGGGCTCGGTGGGCGAGCACGTGAGCGTGGTCGCGCAGAAGCTCCTGTGCGAGCTCGGCGGCCTGCCTGGGCTACGTCGAGCTGGCATCGGTGCGCTGAGCCAGCGCGCCGGGGTCGGAGTCTCGAAGGCGTGCCGGATTCGCGCCGCGCTCGAGCTCGGGTTGCGGGCGAGCGCGCGGCCGTTGATCGCGCGCGACCCTATCCGCTCGAGCCGAGACGTGCACGCCGCGCTCGGACCGCGGCTCGCGACCGCGGAGCGCGAGCACTTCTACGCGATCGCGCTCGATGCCAAACACCGGCCGCTGGCGGAGATTCTTTTAGCGGTGGGCGGGCTGACGGCGTGCGGCGTGGCCCCGGCCGATCTGTTCCGTGCGGTGTTGCGCGAGCCGGCGGCTTCGATCGTGCTCGTGCACAACCATCCGAGCGGAGATCCGGCGCCCAGCGACGACGACGTGCAGCTCACGCGCAAGCTGGTCGACGCCGGCAAGCTGCTTGGCCTCGCCGTGCTCGACCACGTCGTCATCGGACGCGCGGGCTACTTCAGCTTTACGGACGCGGGGTTGCTCACGGAGACGCGACCCTGAGCTTGACACCCCGCAGACCGCATGCTTCCTTCCGCCTCCCGTTTTTGTCCCGGCTTTGCCCTGGGAGCTTGTCCTGTGAAACGTACATACCAGCCACACCGCAAGCGTCGCCTCCGTACCCACGGCTTCCGAGCCCGCATGAAGTCGGCCAACGGCCGCGCAGTGCTGAGCAGCCGTCGGCGTAAGGGCCGCCACCGCATCGCGGTCACGGTCTCGACCAACAAGTAGTGGGCGCGGGTCGTCCCGCGGGCGATTCGCCGTCAGTCGCGCCTCCTCGAGGTGCGTCTTCGGCGAGCGCGTCACCCGCGAGCGCTCCTTCCGTTGGCGTACCGAGCGTAAATCGCGAACGCGCGTTCTTGCCGCGGCAAGCACGCATGCACAAGCGCGCCGAGTACCTCGACGTCCAGTCGCGCGCGCGGCGCGTGCACGCACCGCACTTCATCCTGCTGGTGCTGCCCCACACGCGTGAGGCTTTCGGCGTCACGGTGACCCGCAAGATCGCAGGCGCGGTCGGGCGCAACCGCGTCAAGCGCGTGTGCCGCGAGGTCTTTCGGCAAAACCGCCAGCTCTTTCCCGCGGGTTGCGCGGTGGTCGCGGTCGCTCGAGCCGGCTCGCCCGAGCTCAGCTATGCGGCGGTCCGAGCCGAAATGCTCGCCGCGAGCCCCGGCTTGTTTCGCGCCGCCGCGAAAGCGAGCGGGCTGGACGCTGGCGCGAGCGCTGGCGCGAGCACGGATCCCGCTCCTGGGTTACGCAGGAGCCCTAAATGACCCTCACCCGGCTGCTGCTCGCGGCAATCGCGCTCTACCAGCGAACGCTCGGCGGGCTGCTTGGCCCGCGCTGCCGCTTCCATCCGAGCTGCTCTCGGTATACGGCGACGTGCATCGAGCGCTTCGGCCCCACCCGCGGCGTGTGGCTCGGCTCGCTCCGCATCCTCCGCTGCAATCCTCTGCACCCCGGTGGCGAAGATCCTCCACCTGAGCTTCCGCCCGCCGAGCAGCCGGTCGGCCCTACAAACTCTTGCCGCTCAGTCTCCTGAGCCGGCGCATCCGCAAACCCGCAGGCGACCTCCATGAACCGCAAGCTCTTCCCTTACCTCGCGCTGGTCGCGACTCTGCTCGGCTCGCGCGCGATCGCGACCGCTCAAGATGCCGCGCAGCCAGGCCAGCTCGATGCGCCGAGCATCGGCGCGCTGCCCGCAAACGCGAACGTCCCGTCGAAGCCTCGCGGGCACATCGAGACCGAGCTCTTGAGCGTCGACGTCTCGAGCGAAAACGGCGGGTTCACCTCCGCGCTGATCAAGAGCGAGCGCTTCGCCCGCGACGGCAAGCTCGCGAATCTCGTCACCACCGACAAGCCGGGCTACTTGCCGTTCGGGCTCGAGCTCGAGGGCGTCAAGAACGACGGCCAGGGCTTTGCGCTCGAGCAAGTCGACGCGCGCACCGTGCGCCTCTCGCGAACGCTCGATGGCGTGCGCATCACGCGCAAGATCGAAGCGGGGGGCCCCTACCAACTGTGGCTCACCACGCGGATCGAGAACGCGAGCGCCGAGACGCGCAAGCTGCGCCTGAGCCTCTCGACGCATCACTACGTCACGCGCGAGAGCGAAGGCAGCAACGTGCCGATCCTGCCGGTGAACTCACCCACGGTGAGCACCGGCCTGTGCCGGCACGACGACGAGCTCGAGCGCGAGCATCGCGACAACCTCGCGGCTCCGCTCTCGTTCAACGGCACGATTCAGTTCACCGGGATCGCGAGCGTGTACTTCTTGAACGCGCTCTCGCCCGAGCGCGCAGCGGACGTCGAGCGCTGCACGATCGTCGCCTCGGACCGCGGTCTAGACGCCGATCGCGAGCCGCTCGGCACGCTGTTCAGCGCGCATCTGGTGCATCGTCCGCTCGAGCTCAAGGCGGGCGAAGCGCACACGTACAAGACGCTCGCGTACGTCGGACCCAAGGTACCCGAAGAGCTCGGCATCGCCGGCCACGGCCTCAAGCAAGCGATCGAAGGAGGTTGGTTCTCGAGCCTCTCCGAAGGCCTGACTTGGTTGTTGCGCGCGATTCACGAGCGCGTCGGCAACTGGGGCGTCGCCATCATCTTGCTCACGCTGCTCGTGAAGACCGTGCTCTTCCCGCTCACCGCCAAGCAGATGCAGTCGATGGGGCGGATGAAGGAGCTCAAGCCCGAGATCGATCGCATCAACGAGCTGTACGCCGATGATCGCGAGAAAAAGGGCGCGGCGGTCATGGAGCTGTACCGCAAGAAGGGCATCAACCCGATGGCGGGCTGCTTCCCGGTGCTGCTGCAGCTGCCGATCTGGTTTTCGCTCTACGCATCGCTGTCGACGAACGTCGAGCTGCTGCAAGCGCCGTTCATGCTGTGGTGGCGCGATCTCTCGTCGCCCGATCCGTACTTCGTGCTTCCGCTCGCGTTGGGAGCACTGATGTACGTGCAGCAGAAGATGGCGCCCGTGACCGGCGGCGATCCGATGCAGCAAAAGATGATGCTCTACATGATGCCGATCATGATGACGAGCTTCATGCTCTTCCTGCCCGCTGGCCTGTGTCTGTACACGCTGACCAACTCTGCGCTAAGTATCGGTCAGCAACGCCTCATCGAGGCGCGCCTGCGGCGCGCCCATTCGTCCAAGGCCGAGTCGGCCGACAAAGACGACGATGAGCCGACTACCTCCTCCTCTGGAACATCCGCAGACTCTTCAAGCATTTCTCAGCCCTTCAGGCTGAACCGGCCGAGCAAGGCAGAACGGAGATCGCGCCGTGGCAAATAACAAGAAGCCCTCGGATATGGATGGGGCTTTGATCCTCGAGGGCGATGCGCTCGAGCGCGACGAACCACTCGATTCCGCACCGCGTTCCGAGCCACCCACCGAGCTGCCCGAAGATGGCAAAGGCGAGCTGGCAGCCGAGATGGTCCACGAGATCGTGGGTCGCATGGGCCTCAAGGTCGACGTCGCGATCCGCGAGGATGCCGACGAAGTGGTGATCGACATCGCAGGCGACGACGCGGGCCGCGTGATCGGCAAGAAGGGCCAAACGCTCGACGCGCTGCAGTTCATCATCAACAAGATCGTGAACCGCTTCCCGGAGAGCCGGCGCCACATCGTGCTCGACTCCGGCGACTACCGCGAACGTCGTGAGAGCGGGCTCGCTTCGCTTGCGCGGCGTGAAGCCAAGCGCGCGATCGCGCAGAGCCGCATCATCACACTCGAGCCGATGTCGCCGCGCGATCGTCGCGTGGTGCACCTCTCGCTCGCGAAGTTTCCCGGCGTCAGCACGCGTTCCGACGGGCAAGGCTCGGACCGCCGCGTGCGCATCATTCCCGCGCGCATGCAGAGCCGCGGAGGACCGCGCCGTGGTGGTGGTGGCGGCGGCGCCATGTCGGATCGCTCCGATCATGTCGGCGGCGGCAACGGCGGTGGTGGCAACGAAAACGCGAACGGCGTGCACGAGCACGACGACCGCGACTGAGAGCGTTGACCACGCGGCTTAGCCGCGTGCGTACACGCCGAGCACGCGGCGCGCGCCTGACGAAGGCAGCGCGTAGTCGCGTTGCGCGATCAAACTCGAGCCTTCCGCAGCGGGCGGTAGACCTTCGCGCGCCGCGAGCACCACTGCGCGCGGCGCGAGCTTCAGAGCGAGCGGCAGCCATTGCGGTGGTGCAAACGTCGCGCGCGAGCAGGCGATCTCGGGTGGCGAGCCGGCCGCGATGCTCGGCGACGCGCCGTCCAGCTCGATGCGCCCTTCGACGATCACCAGCCGCTGCATCAGATCGAGCTGCCCCACGACCGTACGCAGGAATGCAACGCGCTTGCGCCGCGGCTCGACGCACTGCGCGTGCAAGTCCGGACGCAACAAGACGAGCGGCACGATCGGTGCGCCGACGTCGGTTCCGACATCGAGCAGGCGCGCGTTCACCGGGATCAGCTCTGGATCGCTGAGCACGAGCGCATCCGCGAACAGCACCTCGACGAGCTCGCCCGCCGTCTTGGCGGCGGTGAGGTCCACCCGTTGGTTCCAGGTCGCGACCAGCTGCGCATATGCGACCAGCTGATCGCAGCACGCAGGCGCGAGCTCCTCGACCTGCAGCGCGCGCGCGAGGCCCGACAAACCCTTGCGTAGCGCGCTCGAGGCAACGGAGCTCACGCCGCGCGTTGTAGCGCGACGGCTGTTCGTCTTCGAGGGCCTTTAGCCATCGAGGAGCAGTCGCGGAGCAGCGCCCACCAAAACCTTTACGACCGGTGCGCGGACCGTTACGCCTCTTGCATGCAAGTGGACCTGTACGCGGACGGCGTCGACCTCAAGCCTGCGCTCATGCGCCTGTTCGGTGAGCCACTGCCCGAGCTACGCATCACCAAGTTGCGCGGCGATGCTTCGACGCGAAGCTACTACCGGCTCGAGCTGACGCGAGGGCCTGTGACGTTCGTCGGCCAACGCGTGGCCGATCTCG
>JAYUYY010000482.1:0-2030 GCA_043752225.1 Sandaracinaceae bacterium
CGTGGGCGTGCTCCGCGCGCAGCACGCCGAGCGCTTGACCGGTTTGCGCGTGCACCTCGAGGGCGCGCACGGTGCGGATCATGTCGTTGGGATGGATGCGGGCGGCGCTGAGCGGATCGACCCCTCGCAAGCGCTCGTGCGCGCCCTTTGGATCGCGCGCGAAGTCGGCCTCGAGGCTCGCGCGCAGCGCAGCGTCTTTGGGCGGCACCGCGACCAGGCCGCGCAACAGTGCGCGCAACCACAAGCCTGTGCCGCCGACGACGATCGGCACGCGGCCTCGGCGCTGCACGTCGGTGATCGCCGCGTCCGCGAGCTGCGCGTAGCGCGCGGCATCGATCGTCTCGGTGGCGTCGAGCACGTCGATCAGGTGATGCGCGATACCGCCCAGCTCGGCGGGCGTGGGCTTGCCCGAGCCGATGTCGAACCCGCGATACACCTGCACGCTGTCCGCGCCGATGATCTCGGCGTTCAGCTGTTTCGAGAGCTCGATCGCGAGCTTGGTCTTGCCGACGCCGGTCGGGCCGTAGAGCGCGATCAACGCTTTCGCGTCGCTCATCGGCCGAGCTTTCGCACGAGCTCTGCGAACGGCAAGCCATGCAGCACCGGCCGGCCGTGCGGGCAATGGCCGGAGAAGTCGCTGACCGAATCGAGGTTGAGCAAGAGCCGTTCGCACTGCTCGCGGGAAAGCGCGTCGCCGGCGCGGATCGACGCGTGGCAGGCCATCGTCGCGAGCGCCATGTCGATCGCGTCCGAGAAGGCGCGCTCGCCGCGTCGCTCGAGCTCTTCGATCACGTCGCGTACGAGGCGCTCGGGCGCAGCGTTGCTCAGCAACGTGGGAACGGTGTGAACCGCGATCGTCGCGGGCCCGAGCAGCGAGCACTCGAGCCCGATGCTCGCGAGCTCGTCGCGGCAGCCGTCGATCAGCGCGGCCTCGTCTTCGGAGCACTCCACGCGCTCGGGGAAGAGCAGTCGCTGCGTCGCCATCGAGCGCTCGGCGCGGCCGCGCTTGAGTCGGTCGTAGCGCACGCGTTCGTCGGCGGCGTGTTGATCGATCACGTAGAGCGCATCGGTGCCTTCACAGATCAGCAGCATGCGTCGCGCTTGTCCGAGCACGCGCAGCGATCCGAAGAAACCAGGCGCGCCGGGGAGCAGCGCTTGTGCGGGCTCGGCTTGAACGTCGTGCGCCGCGCTCGCGGTGGCGGCGAATCCCCACTCGGCATTCGCATCGCTCGTCGGGGGAGCAGGCGCGCGCGTCTGCGGCCAAGACGCCAACTGCTCGAGTGTGCGCGCGGTGCTGCCTTCGGCGACGCCGAACGCCGGTACGCCGCTGAGCCCGAGCCGCTCTTCCCAATACGGTTGCGCGCGTCGCACCGGCCCGCGCCACGCCGAGGTGCCGAGCTGCTTGGCGATCAAGCGCGTAATGATGTCGAACGTCCCGCGCGCATTCTCGAAGCGCACCTCGAGCTTCTGCGGATGCACGTTCACGTCCACAGTGCTCGGGTCGAGCGTGATGTGCACTGCGCCCGCTGGAAAACGACCCGGCGGCAAGACGCTTCCGTAGGCGTACGCGATCGCGCGCGCCAGCGAGTGATCGCGCACCGGCCGGCCATTGATGAACAGATGCAAACCCGAGGCGCCGGCGCGCGCGCGTTCGGGCGAGCCCAGCGCGGCTTCGATCTTCACGCCTTGGCCATCGACCTCGAACGCCGACAGCGGCTCACCGGTGAGCGCCAACGCGGCGCGCTCGGCGAAGCTCTTGGCCGGCAAGAATTCGCGCGTGCGGCGCTTGTCGCTCAGCAGCGTGAACGCGATCGACGGGTAGGCGAGGGCGGCGCGCATCACCACGTTCGCGACGTGGCCCGCTTCGGTCGCGCGCGCTTTGAGGAACTTCAACCGCGCCGGCACGTTGAAGAACAGGTCGCGAACTTCGACGATCGTTCCGGGCGCTGCGCCGACCGTGGTCACCCGCGCGTCGGTGCCACCCTCGATCGCCACGCGCGTGCCGACGCCTGTGCCGGATGCTGCGCCGA
>JAYUYY010000483.1:0-5465 GCA_043752225.1 Sandaracinaceae bacterium
TCGTGGCGGGTGGAAACGGCGGGTTGACGATGCAAGCACCACCGCAAGCGCGCAAGCAGATGCGCCGCGAGTCGCTCGTCTACCAAGGCGACGAGATCGAAGTCGGCGAGGTGCACGAGCTCACGATCGAGGTCCCGCACGGCAAGCTCAAAGCGCGGCACTACGCGCCGACCGCGACCGGCGCACCGAAGCCGCTGTGCGTGTTCTTTCACGGCGGCGGCTTCACGATTGGCGATCTCGATACGCACGACGCGCCAGCGCGGTTCTTCTGCAAGCATGCGGACGTGCACGTGCTCTCAATCGACTACCGGCTCGGACCGGAGGCGCCGTTTCCGGCCGCGGTCGAGGACGCCATCGCCGCGTTTCGTTTCGCGGTGAAGCACGCGGCCGAGCTCGGCGCCGATCCCACGCGCATCGGCGTTTGCGGCGATAGCGCAGGCGGCAACTTGTCGGCGGTGGTCGCGCAGCTCACGCGCGCTGAGCGTGCGCCGGACTTCGCCGTGCTGCTCTATCCGGCGGTCGATCGCAAGAACGTGTATCCGTCCCAAAAGCTATTCGCGAAGGGCTTCTTGCTCGCGCAAGAGGACATCGCGTTCTTCGATCAGAACTACTTCGGCCGCGACGAGGCGACGCGCGGCGATCCGCGGCTCTCACCGCTGCTCAACGCCGACCTGAGCGGCTTGTGCCCGACGGCGGTGATCACCGGCGGCTTCGATCCGCTGCGCGATGAAGGTGAGGCGTATGCCAAGGCGCTCGAGCGCGCGGGTTGCAAGGTCAGCTTGCGCCGCGAGGAAGCGCTGGTGCACGGCTTCATCAACATGCACGGCGTCAGCGAGGGCTGCCGGCAGGCGCTGGTGCGCGCCGCGGACGACATGCGCAAGCTCTCGCGCGCCACCTGACAAACCGTTACTGGAGCAAGCCGCGCAGCAGCGCGAGGCCGTGCTCGAGCTTCACGCTGAAGTCGCGCTCATGCGCCACGTGATGGAAGCGCGGGTGCCGACACCACACGGCATGCAAGCGCTGATCGATCGCGACCGAAGTCTGCCGATCTTCGGTGCGCGTCTCGTTGTTCGCGGCGATCGAAAGGCCGCCGGCCGCCGCGGTCTCGAGGAACAACACGGCTTCGTAACGCGCGAGCTCTTCGTCCCAAGTGGTGTGCATCTCGCCAAACAGCGCTTCGTGACCTTCGGGCCAGTAGCCGCCGCCATCCGGCGTGCCGCGATCGCAGAGCAACACTTGGCCTGCGCGCAGCTGCGCTTCATGCACGGCTTCGAGGCTCTTTTGCACCTGGAAAATCGAGCGCTGGACCGCGCGCCGCTCTGCATCGCTCTGCACCTTCGGGAACACGTGCTTGAGCATCAGCGTGGCGACCTCGGGCACCGCGACGATGCGATCGCCGTGCTCGGCGACGATCTGGTTCCACAGCGTCGTCTTGCCCGCTCCGGGCCCGCCGGTCACCGCAATGCGTCGAATGCGGCTCGGCTCCATGGCAGTTACCTCTCGCGCGCGAGGACCCGCGCGCTCTACTCAGTCCCGTACAAGCGATCGCCGACATCACCGATGCCCGGCAAGATGAAGCCGCGCGCATCGATGCCATCGTCGATCGCGCAGGTGTAGATCGGCACGTCCGGGTAATCCTCGTGGAAGCGCTCGACGCCTTCGGTGCACGCGATCAAGCAGGCGAACTTCACCGAGCGCGCGCCGGATTCCTTCACGCGTCGCACCGCCGCAGTCGCCGAGCCACCGGTCGCGAGCACCGAGGAGATCACGATCGCGTCGCGCTCGGTCATCGCGTGCGGCAGCTTCAAGTAGTACTCGATCGACGTGCGCAGCCGCGGATCGCGGTACAGTCCGATGTGACCGACGCGCGCCGATGGCAACACCGTCAGCATGCCGTCGAGCAATCCTAGGCCGGCGCGCAGGACGGTGACGAGCACCTGCTTTTTGCCATCGAGCTCGACGCCGGTGGCGGTGCCGAGCGGTGTCTCGACCGTGACGGCTTTGACCGGCGCGTCGCGCATGATCTCGTACGCGAGCAAGGCGCCGATCTCTTGGGTGAGCTGGCGAAAGCCGCGCGTGCTCAGCTCTTTGTTGCGCAAGAGCGTGAGCTTGTGCTGCACCAGCGGGTGATCGAGGACGTGGAGGGCGCCTGACATGAGAACTTCGCTTTCAGAATACGGTGCCATCACTCTGCACGCGGATCGGCGGATCGCCGCCGGGCCTACGTTGATCGGCGAGCTCGCGGCCCGCGGCCCACGTTCCACCTTCTAGAATCGCGGCGAGCGGCAAGCGCTGCGCATCGAGCTTGAGCTCGGCGCGGACCATCGGCGCGATCCGATCCAAAAGCGCGACGGTCAGCGCGCGCCACTCGACGATCACTTCGGAGCCGACCTCGTGCGGCACGCGCGTCACGTCCGCGTGCTTGGGCACGAGCACGTCGAGGTCGACGAAGAGACCGCCGTTGCGGTACTCGGCGAGGCCGGTCAGCGCGTCGAGATCGCGCACGTTCATCTCGGCTACCTCGAGCGGATGGATCAGCGAGTAGCTGAGCCACTGCGAGAGCTTGTGCAGCGGCAAGAGGCCGAGCGTAACGCCTTCGCCGCCCGCCGCCGGGTGTTTCCACACGTCGCCGAGCGGTGCGCCGTCGAGCGTGAGCCGACCCGGCCAGATGCCGCCGAGGCTGTCGAGCACGAGCGCTAGGATGTGCTCGGCGGCGAGCGTGCCGCTGGTCGAGCGCGCGCACAACACGTCGATCAAGCGACCGAGCCGCGCCTCGGGACCGAACACATCCGGTCGCTCGCGCAGCGTGCGGCCGAGCGCGCGCAGCAGCTCGACGCGACCCTTCAGCCCGATCAACGGGTTCTGCGGCGTGACTTGAAACGCCTCGGCGAGGCTCGCGGAGGTCACGTGGATCAAGCCGTCGGCATCGACTTCGTAGGGTGCTTTTCGGCTCGAGAGACCGCCGGCTTTCACCCACGCGAGGCTTGCGACCGCGAGCCCTTCGGAGCGATTGAGCGTGAGGCCAGTGTCTTTCTCGAGATAACGCCACGCGCTGCCTGCGCCGGCGTCGAGCAGCACGCTGGTCACGACCAAGTCGGTCAAGCAGCGCGCGCGCTCGCGCGGATCGCGATCGATCAGCTCGCGCTCGAGCGCTGCGTTGCGCCGCACGCCGCCGGCATCGAAGTGGCCGAATCGCGAGTGCGGCGGGATGCGCAGATCCGGATAACGCTTGCGCGTGACCTCGGCGGTGAAGCGCGCGACCTCGCTCAAGCGCGCTTCGTCGATCGTGAAATGCTCGAGCTCACCGCGTAAGCCGGCTTGCAAGACACGCGTCGTGCGCGTGCGAATCGCAGCGGCGGAGCGCAGCTCGAGCACGCCAGGCGAGAGCTTCGCGCGCGCCTCACTCGTCAAGGTTGCGCCCCTTTACGGTGGCCAGCATGTCGGGCGGCGGGATCGAGCCTTCGGTGTAGTAACCGGCGGCGATCTTGGCTTCGATCTCGACGCGCGCATCGGCGGGCACGAGCTCGTCGGGGATCTTCACGCGCTGACCGATCGTGATGCCGGACTTGATGATCGCGTCGTGCTTGACGTTGCTCATCGAGACCAAGCGGTGGATGTGGCGGATGCCGAGCCAGTGCAGCACGTCGGGCATCAGCTCTTGAAAGCGAACGTCTTGCACGCCCGCGACGCACTCGGTGCGCGCGAAGTACGCGTCCGCGCGGTCGCCGCCTTCTTGGCGTTTGCGCGCGTTGTAGACCAGGAACTTCGTGACCTCGCCGAGCGCGCGGCCTTCTTTGCGGAAGTACGCGATCAGGCCGGTGCCGCCGAGCTGCGCGGAGCGAATGCATTCCTCGATCGCGTGCGTGAGGTACGGCCGGCACGTGCAGATGTCGGAGCCGAACACATCCGAGCCGTTGCACTCGTCGTGCACGCGCGCGGTCAGCGGGATCGCAGGATTGGAGATGCCTTCGGGATCGCCGAACATGTAGAGCGTCTGCCCGCCGATCGGCGGTAAGAACACTTCGAGGTCACCGCGCGTGACGAGCTCCGGGTACATGCCGCCGGTTTCGTCGTAGAGCGTGTGGCGCAGCTCGGACTCGTCGATGTTGAAGCGCTTGGCGACGCCGGGCAGGTGCCACGCCGGCTCGAGCGCGACCTTGGTCACGACCGCATCGCCGGTCACGCGCAAGATCTTGCCGTCGGGAATGAGCCGGCCCGCGGCCATCGCGGCACGGATCTCAGGCAAGTCGAGATGCGCAGCGGTGACCGCGATCGTCGGTTGAATGTTGATGCCGGCGGCGAGCTGCTCGGCGAACACCTCGCTCACGATGTGCCCGAACGGATCGAGCGACACGATGCGTTCCGGATCCGACCACGACGGATGCGGTCCGATCGAACGGATCGGGCGCGTGTTGGTGAGGTCGGCTTGGTGCGCCGGATCGAGCGCGCCCGAGGCCACCGCGAGCGCGCGATAGATGGCGTACGAGCCGGAGTGCGCGCCGATCACGTTGCGCTGCGCGGGGTTGGTGTGGGTGGCGATGAGCGGCCCGCGCTCCTTCGCCGACGCCGCGCCCCAGTGGATCGGCAGCGGTTTTTGGCCGTTGTTCCCGGGGTGACTGAGCAGACGGATGTGCCCGCCGCGGCGTCGTTTGTGCGTCATGCAGCTGACGACCAGCCTAGCACCAATGACAGAGCCATTGCGCCCGACTGGTCGCCACCCCGCGCACCGCAGAGCGGCTGCGCCTCAAGCGATCGCGATGCGTTCGCGCGTCGCGATCGCTTGATCGCGTCGCTTCACATGCACTCGGTCTCGCACATGCCGGGGATCGCTTCGACCGCCGGCACGGAGCCTGCGACGCCAGGATCCGCGAGCTGGCCGCGCGTGCATACGCTGAGTTGGTTGGCGCGGCTGACCGGGTTGTTCGCGTCGTACATCGCGCTGCTCGGTGTCGTGACTTGCGAGAGCATCGACGCGCACGTGGCAGGCGCGGTGCCGCATACGCCTGCGGCGGTCGCGATCTCCATCATGCATGGCCCTTCTGCGCCGAAGAGCGCGCAGATCACGGGGTCTGCGCCCTCTCCGCAGTAGCACGCGCGGCCCTTGCATCCGGCCATCTGCCCGCAGGTCACGACGCTCGAGCACGCGTCGTCGGCGCAGTTGTCGATCGCGGCAAGGCACTTGGTGCAGGCGCACTCGGTGCACGCGCCGGTGCGGCCTTCCGCCGCTGCGTCGTCGATGCAGGTCTGGGTCGCGTCACCGCTCATGCCGCCGGTGCCGGTCATACCGGCCATGCCACCGGTTCCCGTCATGCCGCCGGTCATACCGGCCATGCCGCCGGTGCCGGTCATGCCGCCGGTCATACCGGTCATGCCGCCGGTGCCCGTCATGCCCGCGACGGGTACGCCCATTCCACCGGTGCCGGTCATGCCCGCGACGGGTACGCCCATTCCACCGGTGCTCGTCA